>JAIORV010000074.1 GCA_021107945.1 Vulcanimicrobiota bacterium
TGGTGGTGGGATCTGAATAGTAATAAATATTTTTGACAGGAAACATGTGCACCCAAATAATTATGTTATCTGTTAACAAAAATGTTACAATTTTATTGTTTCCAAATCTATCTACCGGGGGATATAATAGATAGGAAGGCGAGAAGGAGAATATAATGGACAGATTGCCCCCGATTGGAAAAAACATCCCGAATCATCATCGGGTAAAAGGGAATAAAAATGCACATCTTCCATCAACTATTGGCAAAGATGGAAAAAAACAGCAGTGCAATTGTTCCTTATGTGTAAAGAGAGAGTATATATGCTCCAAGGGTGATCGTGAATATTTCAGCGGGCAGGACAGCTTCTCACAGGTGCGAAGACATGAACAAGATCACCTCAGGGAGCACAGGGAGATTGCCCAAAAACTGGGATTGAAAATTGTAAATACAAATATTAATGTATTCTCCGAAATGTGCCCCGATTGCAACGATAGTATCGCCACGGGAGGCAATGCTTCATCAGTTTTCGCCGCCGAGATTGACGGGCGGCAGGTGATCGTCCAGGTATCATCGGACGGTAATATAATGGACAGCGAAATTGCCGGAAAACTTGAGCAAAAAAAGACAAAAAAAAACGGATTTGTTAAAGAAGATAAAAAAACGGAATCAAGTCAAACCGAAAAAAAAGACGACAACTCACAGGATTACCTGTTTTTCGATGTCTGATCGACTTTATGGGTTTTGGTTGCTCATATAATATCTTTTTCTGGAATAAATTGCATTTTTTTTGCTACTATATAAAGAGGAAGTTTATTCTTTGTGAAAGAGATATTTCAATGATCATTCCGCTGATTATTCCACAAAAACAACCGGGCAAAAACTGCAATCAATATCTCAAACTTCGCATATTTCTCTATATAACCGTTATCGCAGCTCTTTTTATCTGCAATTATGTCCATTATCACTTCCAGGAATTAAAAACGCATCAAAAAGATTCAATCTTATCAAATAGCGTGCCGGCAATGTCTCCAACAACCACTGATAAAGAAAAACAGACCGCATTCATTACATTGTATTCATTGAGAACGGACAGGGATCCGTTCATGCCCTTATGTGAGGATGAAAATGACCTGTCTGCAACGGATAGGGGATTCTTTATCAGGCCAATCCCCGATAAGGATAATACACACGAAAATTCTCCCGGTTTCAGCAACATAAACATGTCAGTAACCGGGATAATCCTCGGTGGAAAAGGATACAACGCCATTATCAGAGATAAGTCAGGAAATAGTCATATTGTATCACCGGGAGAGGAAATCAGGGGGTGGAAAATTTCATTTATCACCGAGAGAAATGTGTTTTTACTGAAGTGGAATTTTGCTGCAATCCTGGAGCTTGAAAACAGGGAACGCTTGAAAAACAAAAAACCTCTCGGGAGGTTAGAAACAATCACACTATAAGTTCTTTGTTCTCAACTATTCGTCCCTGGAGGTGAATAGTTGACCTTGTTTTTCTATGCCAGAAGTTCGTCAATCCTTTTTATTAATTGATCAACCTGTCTTAATACACTACTTCGATATTTATCAAGGAGCTCAGGTTTCTCTCCAAGCATTTCCAGGTAACTTCTTATATTGATAAGTGGATTTTTAAGATCATGACTCACCGTATGAACAAAAGCATCCAATTCTTTTTGTTTTCGATGCCTTTCCACGGCATATCTGAGTGAGCGCGCAAGAAGATTGCTGTCAACCTGTCCTTTTACAAGGTAATCCTGTGCGCCCTGGTAAACGGCCTCTATTCCGGTCTTCTCATCATTGAGTCCGGTCATTACGACGATGGGAATATCCGGCACACATTCGAAAAGTCTCCGAAGAGTCTCAAGCCCCTGACTGTCAGGCAGTGAAAGATCCGACAGTATAACGTCAATGTTTCCTTCAACAAGTCTTTCCATGCTTTTAAGCAGTCTGTCCGAAGATTCCACGTGAATTATTATCTCTTCTACTTCGGAAAGCATTTCTTTAATTAAATCAGTATCGCCAGGATTGTCTTCTATGAGAAATATTCTTAGAGAATTAGTTTCCATTTTGGCCTGCCTTTTATACAAAATCCCCCCCGATTGCTTTAGCATCTAATTTACTCCTCATCCCACATTTGAGTTAACCGGGATTTATGTTCATCTTTGTGTGTTAAATTTTTAAAATCACTCTCGTTAAAATAATCCGGGTATAACTTAATGGCACATTCGGGACAAAGACTATGGCTGAAATCCACTTCCGAATGCTTTTTAATATATACTTCCACCTGTTGCCAATATCCCATGTCATCCCTTATATTTTTGCATGCAGAACATATAGGAAGCAGTCCTGAGAGTGTCTTGATTTTGGATAATGCTGACTGTAACTCCCGGATTAACTTTTCTTTCTCCCGCTGTGCATGTTTACGCTCTATGGCGTATCTAACGGCCCTTGTAAGGAGATGACCGTCAACCTGTCCTTTTAATAGATAATCCTGCGCACCATCCCGCACGGTCCTGACTCCGAGTTCTTCATCGTTCAATCCTGTCAATACCACAATCGGTAAATCAGGATTCTCATTATAAACTCTTGTAAATGTCTCAAGACCACGACAATCGGGCAATGATAGATCCAATAGGAGAACGTCAACGGAATTCCCCTGTGACAGGAACTCCAATCCTTTTGAAAGACTGTTTGCCGCAGACAATTCAAACTTTGAACCACCCAATCCTCTGAGCATTTCTTTTATTAACCTGACATCTCCGGAATTGTCCTCTATTAAAAGTACTCTTATAGGATTTTCGTCCATTCGTATTATCCCTCTCTGTCAAATATTTAATTAACCGAACAATCCCGAAAAATCTTTTAATTGAAGTTGACTTTTAGTAGTTAATCTCAGATAGTGCCTTTAATTCACCGCAGAGAGCACAGAAAATATAAGGATTTTCCACCAATTTGACATATCAATTGACAGGTATTCTCATATATTTTTATATTTCTGATAAATATATGTTTTTCTCGATAGAGAGCTGTGGAACGGCAATTATAGGATTGAAAATGCACCCAATTGATATTCTATAGGAAACTAGAATATTATTTAGCAAATCGGTATTGTAAAGAAGAAAGTTGTACCGTTTGCAAGCTCGGATTCAGCCCATATTACTCCCCCATGTTTTTCAACAATCTTTTTACAAATCGCCAGACCGATACCGCTTCCGGGATACTCCTCCCTTGTATGAAGTCTCCTGAAAGGAAGAAATATTTCATTGACAAACCTTGGATCAATTCCTATGCCATTATCTTTGAAAGAAAACTCATATTCTATTTCTTTCTCTTTACATGATATATTAATCATCGGATTTTTATCTCTCCGGAATTTTAATGCATTTGAGATTAAATTCTGGAAGAGCTGAATTAATTGTGAGTTGTCTCCAGTTATTACAGGAAGAGGCTTATTATTTATTGTCACTCCGCTTTCTTTAATTGCGATTTCTAAATTTTGAATCACCTGTAATAAAATATTAGAACAGTCCACCCCCTGGAAAGTCTCAGTCCGTGTTGATACTTTTGAATACAACAGAAGATCATTTGTCAGTCCACGCATTCTCTCCGCACCGTCAACAATATATGAAATGAAGTCCCCGGCATTGGAGTCAAGCTTGTCACCATAGCGTTTTTCGAGAAGTGCAAGATAACTCGTTATCATCCGTAGAGGCTCTTGAAGGTCATGAGAAGCGATATATGCAAATTGCTCAAGCTCGTAATTTGATCTCTCAAGCTCTATCATCGTTCTTTTTAAGCTTTCACCGTCAATGCGGCGTTCTATTGCATTAGCAATCATTTCCGAAGTTATACGAAGCATTGTAATATCTTCCAACTTCCATCTCTCGGCTTTATGTGTGTCATCAAATCCAAGGAAGCCTATTAGTTCTCCTTTTATAAGGATTGGAAGGGCGAGAAGTGATTTAATACCAAGACTCTCAAGTATCCCCTTCGTAGCCCGGGCTTCATCAGGCATTTTAGAAACATCGCTGATATGAATAATTTCGCCCTTTTTCAACTCATTAATCCACCATGGAAACTTATTAATTTGTAAACTTTGAATATTATCTATTAAAGGCTCGAGTCCCTCGGCACACCATTCATGTGTATTAACAAATATATTCTGATTTTCACGCATAAAGAAGAGGTGCGCCCTGTCAGCGTTACTTAATTTGCCCATCTGCTCAAGTGAATAATTTATCATTGAATCGAAATTTTCAGAACCTATAATCCTGGATGATATACCCGATATCATCCTTTCAAAATCCAATCTCCTTTTTATCAAACGTTCATCAGCTTTTCGCTCGGTTATATCGAAGATTGTAAGTAAGACATTTTTATACGTCTTTTCAAAACCCGGAGCAACCGTCCATTTAAGTGAAACATATTTCTTCTTGCCTGTAAGAGTCATATTTACTATCTCTGATTCAAAGGATGTATCACTGTGGGCTATGGCAACCAATTCTTTTATTACATTCTCATGCGATTCCTCGCAGAAGATCCTGTCAAGTCCTGAAAGTAAATTTTTCTTGTTTTCAGCTTCAAACAATTCAAGGCTTGCTTTGTTTACATCGTTAATACCTATCATTTTTATACATTTTATTAATTCCCGCGGATGTTTTGCGAAATATTCGGAGAAATCCTCAATTCCCTGCTTCCTCAATTCATCCAGATAATTTTTTACTCTGGAAAAATCTTCCTGCCAGATTGATATGGGAGAATTTTCGAATATGTCCTTGAATTTTTCCTCACTCTTTTTAAGGGCTTCTTCAGCTTTTTTACGCTCAGCAATTTCCTTTTGAAGATACCTGTTGCTCTTTTGTAAATCAGCAGTACGCTCGGTCACAATTTCTTCAAGATGCTCCCTGTATTCCCTCAATTCTTCATCTTTATTTCTACGCTCGGTTATGTCATCATATGTTCCAAGAACTCCAAAGACTTCTCCATTTTCATCTTTCAGAGGAATTTTGTTGGTTTCAAGCCATGATTTCGTTCCGTCGGGCTGAAGTTGTAGTTCATTAATATAATATTCGGGCTTTCCGGTGTTCATAATCCTTTTATCGCATTCCCGGTAGAAATCTGATTTCTCTTTTTTCCATGCAAGATCATAATCAGTTTTCCCTATTATATCTTCAGGTTTATCCACCCCTGCAACTCTTGCAAAATTATTGTTACATCCCAGAAATACTGAATTCCTGTCCTTCCAGAAAACGAATTGCGGAATGTTATCCATGACCAGGTGCAGCAACTCCATGGATCTTCTTGACGCTTCCTCGGCTCTCTTTTTTTCCGAGACATCGAGGATAATCCCCTGATAATGAGTAATGACACCATTCTCATCCATAATTGCCCTTGTTCTGTCTTCAACCCACCTGACTTCCCCCGATTTAGATATCAAGCGATATTTCTGCTCAAACTCCTTCGTCTTTTCTCTATTGTATGCTTCAAGCTCGGCTTCAAGCCAGGGGACGTCATCAGGGTGTGTGATACCGGGCCAGGAAATCCTGCCTGATGTGAAGTCTTCCGCAGAATAACCGAATTGAGAAACATTATCCGAGACAAATTCAACAGGCCAGCCCTCCGCCACTTTCCAGAGGAAAACTATTGCGGGGCTCCTGTCTATAATGGATTTGAATTCCCTCAGCTTTTCATATGCACTTCTTATTTTTTCTTCTGCTTTTCTTCTTGCCGCCACCTGCATTCTCATAATCTCATTTTTCTTCAACAACTCAACAGTTCTCTCGTGTACCCTTTTTTCAAGCTCATCTCTTGATTCACGTAACGCTTCTTCCGCTAATCTCATTTCAGTAACATCCACGCCGGAACTCAACAAGCCTGTAACTTCGCCCTCATCATTTCTCAAAACCGTATTGTACCAGCCGATTAGTCTCTCATCCCCTGTCTTTGTAACAACATGATTCTCAATATATTCAGAGCCGTCCATTTCACCTTGAATTAGCTTGTTAAATGAAGACAGGGTGTCTTTT
This sequence comes from Vulcanimicrobiota bacterium, assembly GCA_021107945.1. GTDB lineage: Bacteria > Vulcanimicrobiota > JAJTBE01 > JAJTBE01 > JAJTBE01 > JAIORV01. The sequence goes on from JAIORV010000074.1 coordinate 6,025, forward strand.
CTGATTTTTCCGGGTATGAAATTTGAAAACCAGTTCTTACCGAGAATTTCCTTCTCGGAATAACCCAATACAGAGCTGCCTTTTCGATTAAACAGGGTTATGGCTCCACCGGTATCCAGGACAAGTATTATTGACCCGGCAATATCCAGATATTTTTGAGCCCTGTCCCTTTCCTTGCGGATCTCGGATTCCGCTTTTTTCCTGAAAGTAATATCTCTTGCCACTCCCTGAATACCAATGATTTCTCCATTTTTCTCTATTCCGGTGGCATTTATTTCAATGGGTACTGGAATTCCACTCTTGCCCAAGGCAGATGTCTCAAATAGCATATTAGACCCTCCTGCCAACATGGAAGTGAAAATTTCATTACTCATCGAAGCTTCGTCAGGGACCACATATTCAAAAATTCTTTTGCTGTCCATTTCATCCGGTGTATATCCGAGGGTCTTTTCAATGGATGGTGAGCAGTAAGTAATGGAACCGGTCTTGTCTAACTGGAAAATAACATCCTTAGTTAAATCGGTAATTCTTCGAAACTTTTTCTCGCTTTCTTCAAGTTTTATCTCTGCCTTTTTTTGTTCTGTAATATTAGAGATCATAACCAGATCCTGAAAAATTTCACCCTTATCATTTTTTATCGGGACGGCCACTACTCTGCCTATTACTTCCTCTTCTTTCTTATTTATAAAGATCAAGTCGTAGGGAGGCACAAAATCGCCTGTCATCCTCTGGGAAAAATTCTTCTTTACTTTTGCTTTGCTTTCATCCGGAAAAAAGGGAAGTTCCATTATGTTCTTCCCGATTATCTCTTCGGGCGTATAACCGAGCCAATCGAATACTCGCTCATTCGTATCAACAATATTACCTTTTTTATCCAATACGACAATTGCTTCAGGAGATAATCGAAAAATGTTACGATGTCTTTTCTTGATTTCTATTAAGGATTTTTCTGTTGTGTTTTTTCTCATTGCCTTATTTATTGAGTTGAGTAATATCTCGCGAAAGGCAAAATCATCGATCTTCTTGGAGAAATAATCCGTGGCGCCCGCCAGGAAAGCATCTCTTGCAACTTCTTCATTTCCCTGTCCCGTGAGAAAAATCACAATGATATCAGGATAGTCCTTCTTGATTTTCTTGATAAGCTCGACACCGTTCATGTCAGGAAGAACATAATCGAGCAAGATTATATTAAACGTTTCTCTCTTTAATCTTTCAATCGCTTCTTCACCTGTGCCGGCAGTTGTCAGGTTAAAATATTTACCAAATTTCGTCTGAAATAATCGTAAGAAAATCTTGTCATCATCAACATGAAAAACTCTTAATATATCAGGATATCTCTCATACATGCGATGTCTTTCTCCTTCCGTCAATCATTCGTTGTTTCATCCTTTGCTCTTTTTCGCTTTATTTGTTTTCTTTTCATCTTTTTCTTTCTTCTTTTCCACAAGAGAATCAAGCTTGCGGTCTATCTCCTCCTCGTAACTCCTGCGGCTTTTTACATCATTTTCTTCTTTCTTACCTTTTTTCTCAAATTCATATCCCCACGGAGTCTCCTGTATTTTTGACTCGAAATAACCCATGCTCTTGCTCTCACGGCAAAACTCAACTTTCAACCAGTATGGTTTATCCATCTGGACAGTTCTCTTGAAGACTGCACCCGTCGTACCCTCTGTAATTCTTATTGTATGGTTCCCATTTTTTAAGGTCTTCCCAAGAATAAAAGGACGATCGTTCTTGATTACCTGGTTTTTACCCACAGGCTTTTCGTCAATAAAGACGGATATCGTTATGGGTTTGAGTTTACCTTTTATATCTCCGCCATTCACTACCGCAATATTGAGTTTGTGTAGGTCACCCGATTCCTTTGCGCAGGAGCTTGAAAAAGTAAATGACAATATAATAAATGCTATCATGGCAATAAATTTTAATATACTTTTATATTCCATCATAACACCTCAGCCTTTATGGGAAACGGGAAGTTTAAGAAGGGAAGCGGAAAATGAGATTTAGCTTCAGTTTTCCATATTCGGTTTCCCACCCTTCATCCTCCAACTCCAACTTAAAATTTCCTACTTACAACTTCTCTTTTAGCAGGAAAATCCCCTTTCTTTTTCAAATTCTAAAAATCGGAGGGTATTTTAAAATGATAAAAAAGAAGGATAAGGAAATAAAGATTGGCTCATTTAAGAAAAAAGAGGAAAAGCCAAAAAAGTCCATCTGGGATTATAAGCCTTACTTGATTGTGGGCGCAGTGGTGATTGTCGCCGCTATTGTATATCTGTTGGTGCTCAGAAACCTTGAAAAGAACCCGGTAGTAACAGAGGCGCAACCTACTGTTATTGCTTCACCGTCACCAAAGCTAGACTGCGGGACTCTTGTAGTAGAAACGGATCCGCCAGGTGCTTTTGCCCAATTGATGGACAAATATGGCAGAACGCCTATTACTTTCAAAGATCTTCCCGAGGGGACTTACCAAGTAATTTTGCGGTTTATTGATCAGAAGCCTATGATAAAAACAGTAGAAGTCAAGAAAAACCAAATAAACACATTAAAAGTGAAACTTGATGAATAGACTTGATGAATAGAATGGAAGGTGTTTTTCAATATGTTGAAATCAGGTAAATATATTGTCGCTTTATTCTTGATAATCTTCTTCCTGGCAAATTATTCAATTGCCGTCGGGGCATATACTGATGAAAAGACAGGAGAATATATCAGGAAAGGTGACAATTTTATCCTTGAAAAAAAATACAAGGAAGCTCTGGAGGAATATAAAAAAGCTCTGGAGATGAATGAGGAAGAACCTGTACCTCATTATAAAATGGGTTTGGCATACTACTTCCTTAGTGATTACGATAAGGCCGTTCTGCATTATAAAAGAGCATTGAAGCTTGACCCCAATTATGTCAAGGCAATGAATAATCTCGCTCTGATATATGAAAAACAGGATAATGATGCTGAATCTCTCATGCTCTATAAAAAGGCTGTGGAGTTGAAGCCCAGGTATCTTAAAGCCAGGTATAACCTGGGTGCATTGTTAATAACAATGAAAAAGCTGGATGCGGCTGAAGAGCAGGCAAGAAAGATAATTGAAATTTCACCAAAATATTATAAGGCGTTTTTCCTGCTGGGTTTGATTCATGAATACCGGAAAGAATATCGGAAGTCCGAGGGGATGTACCTGAAATGCCTTTCTCTTAATGCCAGGTTCAGGGGCGCTGTGAATGGCATGAAAAGAGTAAGGGAAAATATCGCCGCCACATCGGGTTATCAAAAAGAGCTTAAAAAAGCACAACGAGTTGTGCATTTTGAAGTACCGCCCGGATATCGTTTTGTGGACATCAGCGATGTATTGTCGGGAGGAAGGATTATCAGGATAAGATATGAGGATGACCAGGATATCTTCATCGTGAGACTCAGAGATCCCGAGATAATTGCCAAAAGAGATACTGAAACATTGATGAATAATATTGACTCCGGATTCAGCAAAGTTCTTGGCGATATGAAAATATCCGCACTTGAAATATCGGGAATGGGAGTGTTCAGACAACAAGAAAAGGACAAGAAAGACAAATCTCTCAAAGTAAAGGAAAAAGACGAGTCGCCAGAAAAAAAGTCCGGCAAAGATGATTCCGGCAAAGACGATTCCGGCAAAGACGATTCAAGTCAAGATGCCGGGAAACCAAAATTCGAAAAGACCAGGAAATATGCGAAAATCAAATGTCTGTTTAAAGGCATCGACAGCGAGGGGATTATTGTAGTATTCCGCCCCAGTGAGAAAATGGATCCCATGCTGTTTATCTCGCTTGCGTCACCCGATAAATTCTCTCTGAGGGCGGCGAGGAAATTATACGATGAAATCGGTCAGCCTGAGAATGAATAGGAGCAAGGAAAACAGGAAGTTGAGGAAATAAGGAGTTTTTACCTCTAAGGAAATTAGGAAAATAGGAAAAACTTATTATTTATAATTTAGCATTTTGTCATTGCGAGGAGCTTGCGACGAAGCAATCCCACTCTTTGTAGGCGAGATTGCTTCGCTCCTTTGTCGCTCGCAATGACAACATTTGCACGATTCTTTGCATAAGTCCTAAGGAATATTGAGGTTTCTTAATATCGTCATGTCAGACAAATTTCAGCCAAAATACATAAAAACACATGAAACCGGCGCCCTGAAAGAAAAGATCAGTCGGGCCTATTCACTCATGGAGTCCTGCAGGCTTTGCGGACGTAATTGTAATATAGACAGGCTAAAGGGTGAACCGGGATTCTGTAAAATTGGCAAAGAACCCTATATCTCAAGCTCCGGTCCCCATCACGGAGAAGAATCACCTCTTGTGGGAAGGTTTGGCTCCGGCACGATTTTCCTCACAGGATGTAACTTGGGATGCATTTTTTGCCAGAATTACGATATATCCATCCTGGGGGAAGGTTCAAAATATACAATTCAGAAGCTTGCCCTCAAGATTTTATATATCCAATCCCTTGGCTGTCACAACATCAACTTTGTTACTCCCACTCACCAGATGCCCATGATCCTTTCGGCTGTCGATATTGCAATCGAGGGCGGATTGAATGTGCCTGTTATATGGAACTGTGGCGGTTATGAATCAATTGAAGCGTTGGAAATACTGGACGGCGTTGTTGATATATATATGCCGGATTTTAAATATTGGGACGATACCCCCGCCCGGAAGTATTCAAATACACCCGATTATCCGGAAGTGGCAAGAAATGCCTTGAAAGAAATGCACAGGCAGGTGGGGGACCTTGTTGTTGATGATAGAGGAATTGCCCAAAGGGGAATCCTTGTCCGCCATCTTGTCCTGCCCGGCGGTCTCTCCGGGACGAAGGATTTCGTAAAATGGCTTGCAAGGGAAATATCCCCGGATACATATATAAACATTATGTCGCAGTATCACCCCTGCTTCAAGGCGCATGATTACCCGGAAATAGACAGGAGAATAACAGGTGATGAATACCGGGAGGCAAGAATGTGGGCGGTTAACGAGGGATTGAGGTTGGACAAGTGATGTTGGAGGATGGAAGTTGGGATATCGAAAGACCTCAAAATCCCGGTATTTTCCTTTTTTCCCATTTCCCTTTTCTCGTTTCCCATTTCTCATTCACCACAGAGGACACAGAGAAATCAATGTTTTTCTCCGGTTATCCTCTGCGAACTCTGCGGTCTCCGCGTTGAAGAAATAAAAATTTTAAATTAATTGACAACAACGCGAAACAAAATAATAACAGGTTGTTCTAAATTTTTGAATAGGATAAATTGTAAGAATATGGAAGTTTATCCAAATGTGAAAATGTGAAAAACGGACACAATAAATTGGAAAAGGAGAATGACTTATGAAAAAACTAACAGCAATGATACTTGTAGCAGTATTCCTGCTAACCGCGGTGGCTTTTGCCGGCGAAATGCAAGTAGCGGCGAGAAAAGGCCATGGATCGATGAAAGATCCCATCAAGACGCAGAAGAAAATGATGAAAATGCACAGCAGGATCAAGCTAAAGATGGCCGGGAGCTTCTTCCTCCTGCCGATGCTCCAGAAAGAACTGAATCTCAACGACAAGCAGGTTGAAAAGTTGGAGAACATGAAGGCAGACCACACAAAAAAAATGATTGATAAAAGAGCGGATATTGCCAAAGCAAAGGTTGATTTAAGGCTTCTGATGAAAAAGTTCAATCAGGACATCCCTTCAATTCAAAGAATTTTGCAAAAAATATCCAATCTACAGGTTGCAATGAGAGTTGACAAACTGAAAGCTTTCCAGCAGGCAAAATCCGTATTGACTTCAGCTCAAAAAACGAAGCTTGAACAATACTGGAAAGGCAAGAGAGGGTCTTCGACGAAGTCCAAACATAAATACAAAAAGACTAAAATGAAAAAGCACAGCGAGAATACCCCAGAAGAACATAACAAGGAAGTAAGCTGGCTGTAATATAAGGAAATAGACGAAGAGGATATTGATAAAAACACCTGTAAATGGGGCGGTATATACCGCCCTTTTTTTAAAGGAACTTTTTTTTATTGGTCAAATATGCAGGTGACAAGTACAATAAGGAGGACTAATTATGACTGAAATTCTTGACATTCATGCAAGACAAATACTTGATTCCAGGGGAAATCCCACCGTTGAGGTAGATGTGGAGCTGGCATGCGGTGCCATAGGCCGTGCCGATGTACCCTCCGGAGCTTCCACGGGAGTTCATGAAGCGGTGGAGCTTCGTGACGGAGACAACGCCGACTACCTGGGCAAATCTGTCCATAATGCCGTTGAAAATGTGAATCGCATAATAGCCCCGGAATTACTGGGAATTAACGCCCTCTGGCAGATTGAGGTTGACAAGATCATGATCGACCTTGACGGTACAAATAACAAGAGCAAACTCGGTGCAAACGCCATTCTTGGCGTATCTCTCGCCGTCGCAAGAGCCGCTGCGGAGGCGCTGGGATTACCACTGCATCATTATATCGGAGGAGTTTTCGCCCATACACTGCCGGTGCCGATGATGAATATCATGAATGGCGGAAAGCATGGCGATAACAACGTTGACTTCCAGGAAATGATGATCGTGCCCACCGGAGCGGAGAGCATGCACGAAGCTGTCAAAATGGGATCCGAGGTATTCCATACATTGAAAAAGGTTCTCAAGAGCAGGAAATATGTAACAACCGTGGGAGACGAGGGAGGATTCTCACCCGATGTAAAGTCAAACGAGGAAGCTGTCGAGATGATACTCGAGGCAATTGAAAAGGCAGGATATACACCGGGCAAAGATATCTATTTAGCCCTCGACCCCGCCGCAAGTGAATTCTATGAGAACGGTAATTATATACTGAAAAAAAGCACGGGAGACATTCTCACATCAAGACAGATGGTTGACTACTGGGCGGACTGGGTGGAGAAATATCCCATCATCTCAATCGAGGACGGACTTGATGAGGACGACTGGGACGGATGGAAATATATGACCGAAAAACTCGGAAGTAAGATCCAGATTATGGGTGACGACTTGTTTGTCACAAGCACAGAGAGACTGAAAAAAGGAATCGAAATGGGAGTTGCCAACTCGATCCTTATCAAGCTCAACCAGATCGGAACCCTGACCGAGACACTGGCTGCAATAGAGATGGCAAAAACCGCCGGATATACCTGTGTTATATCACACCGATCAGGTGAAACTGCAGACTCAATCATCGCCGATGTGGCGGTAGCTACAAACGTGGGACAGATAAAGACAGGCTCTTTATGCAGAGTTGACCGGATCGAGAAGTATAACCAGCTTATGAGAATCGAGGAAAAACTGGGCAACACGGCATACTACCCCGGAATGAAAGCATTTTACAACCTGAGAAACGCCAAGGTGAAAGTGGGAGTGTAGTCGCCTTCTATTATTAATCCTGTGGCAGTGAAAACATTCATTCTCTATACTTCTGCCACTTTAAAAATAATATGGAAATGATAAATAAATAGCATGGAATGATGGATTCCTGTCAGGTAGTCAACCGACTTCAATCAGAAGAATGTTGACTTTGACAGGATCCATCATTGTCGTTTCTGGTCGTTTCAGTTCTTTTATTTCATTTTTTCTCTAAACTGCGGGGAGGAATAAATAAAAAAATAGGAGAATACCGGGTGGAGTTGCCTGGAATCGGATAACAAACATTACCTGAATAAACTGAAATAGGGGAGTAATAAAATGCAATTTATGACGACATCGGGAGGCGGAGAAGGAATGAAAAATCCCGGGACGGATCTTCCGGAAGAAAATGTCATATCAATAGATTTAATCGGCAAGGTTGAAGCGAAACCCGACTTAATAAGACTTTTCCTTAACGTTAAATCCACAAAGCCCACAGTGCAGGAAGCTTTATTGGAATGCAGGGAGAAGAAAGCTATTATTGTTGATCTCCTCAAGAAAATCAGACTTACAAATATATTGTTTGAGGGAATAAGAATCCAGGAAGCTCAACAGAATATATCATTCCCCGGCGGAATGGGCGATGTAAAGCTTTTCACTGTCGTTAATAATTTTGTGGTAGATATGGAAGAGATAAATAAAATCAAATCGGCAAACCTTCAAAATAAAATGAGCGAGGTTATTTCCATATTAACAAGAGCCGGTTGTAATTTAGGCTCAAGTGTGTCCGATTTTCAGACTTCCGGTGCGGGATTTATCAGATACGGTTTCAAGGATTATGAAATGCTTGAGATACAGGCAATAGAAAACGCGGTTACCGAAGCAAAAAAAATGACGTCGGATATTGCAGGCAGGTTGAATAAAAAAGTGGTTGATCTTCACAGCATCCGGGTAAATAAAACCTCCGGGAATGAAATATACAATGTGTGCGGGCAGGATCTATTCGGAAAAGGCAACGACCTGTTCAGGCATACATCGGACACATCGGGAGAAGTTGCCGTGGTGATACCGGTGACGGTCAATTTCAAAATGTCGGATATATAACCCGGATAATGCTTTTTAATTCAACACAGAGGGCGCAGAGATCGCGGAGAATCTATTGTTGTGACAGGATTCACTGCAAAGGGATAAACAAAACCCCGCCGTCTCTCTATAACCGCGGGGCTTGTAATATTCTTATATTTTCGCCATTTATATTATTTATGAAGGTTTCCTGCTAATGTTAAATTTCTGATGTGGGTAGAATCCCTTCACAAGCATATTGTCGCCGTCAACAGTAACCTGGAATTTCTGGAAAGCGTAATGTCCGTCAAAGTTATAAGTATTTCCTTCTTTTGTGACGGTAAATGTTCGCTCGGGCATATTTCCCTTTATCTGAATCTTATTATCGGTGAGATGAGTAATTTTGGCATCAAAATTTTCCTCGAAGCCATCAACTTTAGTGCCTTTGTCTCCCGATTGTATCTTGAATTTTTGTACCGGGTATTTTCCATCGATTGTTATAAGGTCAGCCTTCTCCACAACGGTGATACTCTCTCGATCGGTCTCTCCCTTTATATTGGTTGTTTCACCCTTCGTCACCATCTTGTAATCCTGCCAGTCAAAAAGGCCGTCAACATCGGTTTTGTTATCCTGCCTGTTGACAGTGTACTCCCTTTGGGGGTACAAACCGTCTTCAAGTTTGCCGTCAATAACAACTGTTTCATTCCTTGGATACGGTGCAACAATGATTGACTCGCCGTCAATTCCGATCCCAATTCCCCTGTCAATCTCCACAGCTATGGGAGAAAGAATCAAATCGGTTGGCGGTATTTGCGGGGAAAGCCTTCCTGCAGGTGCGCCCACAATAATCCGAGGCTCCCATCTGTCGCCCTTTTCCGGGGCTACAGCTTTTTCCTGTGGTTTCTCCACATTGTCTTTTTTTATGGGGGATTTCTTCTCCGGTAATTGATCGCTTGCCCCTATTCCTCTGATATTCAAGATAATCACTCCTGTTATATACTTATTATTTGTTATAACCATTATAGCGGACTTTCGCAAAAAAATAAATACTTTTCCCATTATTGTCTATATGTTAACATGTTGGCAATAGACATTTATGTGTTATTGAAATATATTATATATGTAGGGTTGTAAGTTTATATTCGGGTTCCATACCCGGATTAACAGGAGATGTTATCAATGTCAGGTTCAATAGACAAAGCCGGCTCATACAACGGAATTGGAGGAGCGCAAATAAAAAAGGGAGTTCCGGGGAAACAGCAAGCTCCCAAAAAACAGAAGGATACTTTCCAGAAAGGCAAAGGTTCCTCAGGTGTCAATTGGGACAAAATTCCGGCCAATTCCAGGAAATATTTCAAGCATGGGAATAAGGTATCACCATTGCTTGACGGTCAGGTAACACCCGACGATAAATCTGATGACATTTTCCACAACATCGAACAGATGATCAGGGGAGCGAAGAAATCAGTACAGATAGAAATGTTCAGCCTGGACAGGAAGAACATTGTGGATTTACTCATCGCCGATGTGAAAAGGGGAGTGAAGGTACAGGTTATTATGGATCCTCCGGATCAGAGATCTGAGAAAGCCAAAGGAAAAGCTATAAAAAAACTCAGGAAAAACGGGGTAGATGTATTGCTCTACCCTGTCAAGGAAGCAGGATCTCCAGAGGCAAAATATGGGCAGATTGACCATGTGAAGATGATGATTGTCGATGGCAAAAAGGCGATAATCGGCGGCATGAACTGGGGTGAGCATTCAAAATACAACAGAGATGTGGACGTACAGGTGGAAGGGCCTGCCGTTGACAACATGGAATGGCTTTTCCGCAAGGATTGGTTGAACTCCGGAGGCAAGCAGAAGGATCTACCCTGGATCGATAAGACGCCTCCACACCCGGAGGGAGAATCCGCCGTCCAGTTGCTCACCACGGGATTAGAGAAAAAAGAGCAAACCATCGGATTCACAATTAACCGTGCCATAAAAAATGCCAGGAAGTCAATCCACACCGAGTTGTTTGTGTTAACAAGAAGCGATACAGTGGAAAACCTCATCGACGCCCACGAAAGGGGACTGGATGTGAGGGTGGTTCTGGACCCACTGAAGATCAACGGCAAGGGCATAAACGAGAAAGCGGCGGAGAAGCTGAAGGAAGCGGGAGTGCCGGTGAAATGGTATGTCCCCGATAAAAAGACAAAGAGCAAGCTTCATGCCAAAATTGGGATATTCGACGACGACCAGGTAATCCTGGGAAGCGCGAACTGGTCATACGCCGGGTTCAATATAAACCGCGAGGCCGGGGTTGAAGTACTTGACACGGAAGTAAACAGCACATTTGATAAAGCCTTCGAAAACGATTGGAAACTGGCATCGGAGGATCCCCAATACCTCAAAGAACCGGACAATAATCCGGGCGGGTGATATAGAAAGAATTGTAACTATTCACCTCAGAATTTCAAATAAATTTAACACTTCAGACAATTATGTAAGAGCGGTTTCCTAAAATTTGGGTAGGGCATGGTCCGAATAATTACAAAAAAACAACAAAAGAACGAGAGGACTGACTATTTCTTAATTTCATTTTCAATTGCCTCCTCAACTTTCCTCTTTGCTTCTTCCAACAGTTCTTTTGCTTTCTTTCTTGCTAAATGTGATTGTTGAACAAGGGAGGCAATTTTTTGTTGGATTTTTAGTGGGAGGATGGGAATCATAATTCTTTTTAGAGATTCATTAGGAACTGCCGTTAATATTGTTCCTGAGCATTCTCTTTTAAGTTGTGCTTGCAAAACTAAGGTTTTTGACAAAACCAATAAAACCTCAGGAAGAATTTTAGTAGGTCGAAAATGGAAAAAGCCTGTGGATGCTAAAGAATTTTCAAATTTTTGATCTACCAATGCAATTTTTTTTAAAGATCCTTCCACACTTGATACTATTACATCTCCTTTTTTTACAATCCTCTTTGCCCTACTAGGTGCTTCTTTCCCTTTTATTTTATTTGTGCTATTGATAACTCCAATAGATGAATCTATATCTGCTAGTTCTACATAGAAGAAGATTTTTTCAGGGTATTTTTCAGGATCAAAATTTGGTCTAATACTCTCTACATGATCCAATAGTCGAGTATAACCCATTGAATACTCTTTTACTTTGTTTTTCACTTCCTCATAAGCCAGCTGGAAATATTCGGCATCAAAACGATGAGATCCAAGCGCATTAGAAAGATTTGCAACAAAAGAAAGCTCATATTTTGGTTTAAAATCTTTTAAACCCAATTCTTCTAAAAGGATGTTTTCAGCTTGGGAGTAGAAAGACTTAGAATTATTATAAAAATTCTTAGAATCGAATACTGTTTTTGCGATTTCGATTTGTATCTCTTTTTTAGAAGGTAAAAAAATAAGCAATGATTTTAAATCATTAATGTTTAATCCAGTTTGAACCGCTCCTCTTACTTTTCGCTGCAGGAGACTTCTGCCAAATTTACAATTAAGATATGCAATCAGATAAAAAGGATCTATATATTTCGTTCTAAATGCGGTACTTTTACAACTAAAAATGGCTGGTGGAACGCTTTCATCAACTATTGCTGTATTACCAAGCGTTCCAACAACTGAAATCAAGACATCTCCTTCTCTTAGTGAATGTTTTTCCAATCTTTTAAAATCTTTTTGTGGCATATATACATTATCGTCATCTATCAGGAAGAATCCTTTTACATCCTTTCCTCTAACATAACGATATGAATTCTCTGTAACATAATTATCAACTTTAAACTCAGAACCAAAAGGTCCAATGATAAACCGTCCTCCTATCTCTCTCCACAAACTGTAAGATGCTGTTTGCAAAATTTTGTTTTTAATTTTAATATATTTAGGATGATAGTATTCTGCATCCAACCTTTTAGTATCTTCAATTTCCGACAATTTTATTATCGAAACCTCTACATTAATGTTTTTTTTTACATCATAAGGATCGCTCCAAAAATCGAATGTTTTATCCCCTTTTTCCAACTGTTCCTTTGCAAATTTTATAAATGCCTCTGCAATTTCATCTAAATCATGATCTATTATTGTATGTCCATTCTTATCAATTAATAATTCACCATTCTGTTTTCTTTTATAACGATATTCTCCCCTGTTGTCTTTTAAGGGTATTTTATTTACAGCAAAGAAGATAGGATAATCTATATTTTCCTTAACCTTACCTTCAAGCCAGAACTTTTTAAAATCCTCATTTATATTTCTTTTATTTAAAACTAACCAGATTTGACCGCTTAAAGTTCTTTTAGAAATTTCACCACTAACTTTATTAATTTTACTATTAAGAGCTTTTATCTCTTCCTTCAACTCTGTTTTTCTGTTGCTTGAAATTGCATTATTTAACTCTTCTTCCTTTTCTTTTAATACTTTTTCAACCTCTTCTAACTCCACTGTTTCTTCATCATTGAAAGAATCAATTTCTTCTGTAGATTCAAAATAAGATTCTATAAAAGATGTTAGCTCCTCTGGTAAATCTTCATTATTAATTTTTGTTTTCCAATCTATATTTTTATATTTATCATTTAATCTATAAATAAAATCTTCCCATTCTCCCTCATATTTTAATTTAATTTCCTGAATCTTTTGTCTTTCTTCATCGGTATATTTTTTTAAAAACAGAACACTTGTTTTTGTTCCTGTGTGAGGTTTAAATGAATTGCCATGCAATCCAACGACTGCTAAGATTCTTGCATTATCAATAACGAACCTTCGTATGTATTCTGCATTTGTGTTATTTAATAAGCCTTGAGGTAGAACAATTGCCATCCTGCCTCCCGGTCTTATAAAATGGAGAGATCGTTCCAGGAAAAGAATATGCCTTCCTGTCTTGTTTATGTATTTGCCATTTTTTTGCATCAAATGGTAATATTTAAGAATATGTCTTATATCATCTTTTTTAACTGTGCCTGCAAAAGGTGGATTTGTCATAAGAATATCAAAATTAAAATATAAAAAATTATCTTGATTTTCTATGTCCTTTTCAGGATTGTTAATATATCTTATAAGTCTTTCTTTTAAATCTTCTTTTGTTTTATTATTCCATGTTTGCGGTAGTAAGGAATTATCTCTATATATATGAGATTTTCCATCTCCAATTATCAGATTAATAGCTTTTGCTATCTTTACAGCTTTTTTGGCAAAATCTATTCCTGCAATATTATTTTGTGCAAAATGTTTAGCAGGTTGGGAAAGCTCTTTTCCTGTAATCATACCCCCCTCAATCCACATGACAGAATGTAAAAGAAAACCTGCAGAACCACATGCAGGGTCTATAACAAATTCATCAAATTTAGGGTTTAACATCTTTACAACCATATCTTCAGCTGGTCGGGGCGTAAAGAATTGCCCTTCCTTTTTTTTAGATACTTGAGGAATTAAATACTCAAAAGCTTCATCAATAACCTGAAGATTTGAATTAAAAAGCTTTATTTTTTCAAGAAAAGATACACATACTTTTAAGTGGGTATCTCTCATTTCAATCTTATCAGTAAATTCAAAGACTCCATGCCATGTTCTTTTAGCTCCGTTTAGTAGGTTAGTAATAGCTCTCATCACTTGTTCCGGGCTTCTATCGCCTACAAAGAATTCTAATTGATATTTTTTTTCATTAATTCCTTTCCATTCATCATATAATTTTGCATAAATAAGCTTAAAAATCTCTTCAAAGGAAACAACTCCTGAGTTACCTGAAACCAGTTCTTCAAGGTCTAACAAAATCTTTTTAAGAGTTGTTTTACCCTTCTTTAATTCATCGTTCTCTTTTAACCAGTCAATAGTCCACCTTTTTGTTAAAATATCCCTGAGAGTTTCTGACATTTTAGGAATTCTCGGAATTTCAATAAAGATATTCGGCTCTTCTCTATGCAACCTTATCATTTCATTTCCATTAGACCAGACACCAATAGGCGCCCCTTCTGCATTACAATAGCTTTTAAGCTGATCTTTACCGTCTCTTCTTCCTGGTCTTTTCACCTCAAAAATAATGTAAGGATGAGTTAAATCTTCGTGTAAGACAACAATATCTGCAAGCCCTGAGTCACGGGAACCAAAATATATAACTTTTTCAACATCTATTCTATCTTTTGGATAGCTATATTCGGTAAGTAATCTATATATCCAAAGTTGTCTGACTATTTCTTCAGGTTTAGCCACCTTATATTTATCTCTGATTTGGCACTTTATTAGAAATTTTCCGTCTTGTTCCGTTATCAACCTTTCAACAACTTTTATCTCCCTCGTATTAAAAAGAGACAGACCGTGTTTAACGTCTGATGTAGAAAATATTTTCTTTATTTTGGATTGATCTATCATCCTTTTCTCCTCCATATCTTTAAAAACGCCAATGAAAAAACTTGCCTTAAAATTGCCTATATTTATAAAATCTTTCTGTAAATAAAAAGAAAATCCTCTACAGATAAAACATTATATAACTATTATTGCAGATTCATCAGTCAGGATTAAACTTCCATCAATATCCTTATTCTCATGAGGTTGAAACTTGGGGTATTCTCAAGAGGGTTTAATTTCATGTAAAAAACGGTGGATTATCAACCACCGTTTCTTAGCGATGTGTAAATTATCAAATCAAGATGGATTATCAAATCAAGAAGGTAATGTTACTTTTCTTTTACAGGTTTTGACTTGCCTGTCTTTTCAGCTTTAACTTCAGTCTCCGGTTTTACAGGAGCGTTCTGCTGTTGTATTTTCGCCGCTTTTTTGGCGGCTTCTTTTCCCGCTTCACGGTTCTTGATGGTTTTGAATGTTCCTATAGCTCCAAGTACCGCTCCGACTGCCGCCGCGCCGGCAATTATTGGCGCTCCGAAGAGCAAGCCGATTGGTGCAAGACTTATTGCCCCGGCAAGTGCTCCCAAGCTGATCTTACTCTTTTTGCCCAGAGGATGTTTCTCAAGGTATGGATCCAGTTTATTGACCGCCTTATTTGAGATATCCTCAATTCCATTACGCATAATCTGGCGAATGGGGGGACCAATGACGGCTCCGATTCCTCCGGCAATAGCGCCTGCAACCGCACCTACTGCAATTGTTACGGGTCCTCCGAGTGCACCTGTAAGCGCACCTGTCGCCGCTCCTGCGAGCGCGCCCAGGACCGCTCTTCCGGGAGCTTTAACGGCCTTGCCACCAATGCCTCCTGCGACTGTCCCGGCAAGGAACAAAGCGGAATTGCCTGCCATAGCCGATGCAGTCATTCCAGCTATGAATCCACCGTAAACACCGTCCCTGGTTGAAGATCGCCTGCTACCGGACAATGTTCCCGTAGCACCGGCAAGTCCTCCCAGAATACCGCCTGCGGCAAGCACCGGAATAGTTATCGGCCCGCCAAGGGTTGCTGCAAGAGCTACAACCGCCGCAGTACTTATTGCGGCACCGGTCATAGTTCCAACTCCAAGAGCCTTACCGAATGATCCTGTTTTTTCACCGGTCTTGACGCCTGCATACCCACCAATCATACCCGCCGCACCGACAATAGGCCCACCGCCGATGTATCCCTGGATACCTCCGGAAAGGGCGCCGGACACGGGTGAGGATTTGAATGAATCCCCCTGTGTTTCAGGCCTCGGTTTGGCATAATTCTTGATTTTCTTTGGTATGCTGATGATTTTCTGTCCGACTGAACGGATGCTCATAGTCATTTCACCCTCTTGATAATTTCCTGAAATGTCTTAAATGATTTTCCTCAGGATATTGGTCATTATTCCTGTAAGCGCGCCGCCAATAGCTCCAATCACCGCTCCGCCGAGAACTTGTCCCATAAATCCGAACCGGGATTTTATCTCGATGGACTGGGTTATTTTCTCCATTGCGGGCTTCTCGCCGATACCGAGCATTCCCTTTTCCATCTTTGGAGCTTCAACGGTAACATCCTGTTTGGGAATCTCATGCTCTTTGAATACATCATAAATAGATTGATGGATATCCTGTGGAACCTGGCCGATAGTCTGGCTCTCCATAACAGGTTGTTTGAAGCTGATTTCCTTCCCGGCTCCCTGTCCTGCCTCAATCATCGCGCCGACTCCGCCAAGCACCGCTCCACCAGCGGCTCCCAGTGCTGTTGTTGCGGCAATGACCTTGCCCTGTCCTTCAAGTTCACGATTTTCTCGAGGCACATATCCGCCTTTTTTCATGACCTTGCGGCCGACCGCAATTGCCACACCAATACCGCCTCCAAGCAACGCTCCGGTGACCATGCCCTTCACACCGCTCATTACCGGTGAATCACCATCAACTGTATGGACAACCTTGCCCTCCTTGACAGTGTAGTCTCCAACTTTCTCATACTCGATTCTGGGAGTGAATTTGTGATCATATCCCTGCAAATAGCCTGCAGAGTCTTTCTGTTCAATCTGTTTGTGGTCGTAACCCTTTAATATGGGTCTGTTTATATCATGCTCGGTTTTTGTTATTTCAATCTTTGGGTCATCCAGAGCCGTGTCGAGTACTCCCTCCGCCATTCCAAGTGCTCCTCCGACTGCCGCGCCGCCTGTGGCGCCGACAATTACAAGTTCCTTATCGGAGAAGTCGGAAAGCTTCGGGGGACGCAGTTCTGAAGTGTCAGCGATTTTGGAAATATCACTGTCAATCCTGTCAACACGATCTTCTATGTGATGAAGATTGTCGTTGATTTCCTTCGCTTGCCGGTCTTTTGGAGTATAATCTTTACCGGTTGCCTTTTCATTCCCGGTGACATTATGCTTTACCCATCCGGTGACTTTGTTTGCCATTCCTTTAAGGGAATCCATGCATCTCCCCTCCTTTCCTTATTGCTTTTAACGGTTATTGAGTCGATTCTCACGGTCGCGAAGCTCCGATTCCCAACGGTTCAACTGGGCTTCTTTTTGCTGAAGTCTTCTCTTATCGGATTCGATACTGGATCTCTCACCCTCGAGCTGGGAATTCAACCTCGAATACCTGTCTCTCTCGCTGCGAGCCTCTTGTCTATCGCGATATGCTTCATTCTTTATTGTCTGAGCTTGTCTTAACTCATTATCAGCTCGTCTGAGTTTGGAAGAAGATTCATCCTCATATCTGCGGGCATTGTCAAGTTTCTTCTGCCATTCGGTTTTGAGAGGTTTGAGCTCTTTCTGAACCCTCTTATCGATGATATCATCAAGAGTCTTTTCTTTGGTTTTCAGATCTCTCTCCTTCCGATCGAGCTGGGTATGACGTGTCTGATACTCGGATTCCAGATCCACTTTTCTCTCGTCATAGAGCTCCTGTGCGCCTGTTTCGATATGCTGATCAACATCCTTCTCTTTCTGGTCAACCTTTGCTTCCCATTCATTAAGTCCGGATTCTCTTTTGTCAAGCTTGGTTTCCCAATTACGAAGATCCGCTGATTTTTCCTCATACATCTTGTTACTGCGATCTTCGATGATCCGGTCAATATTCTTCTCTTTATCTGCCAGCTTATTGTCTCTTGTATCAAGAGAAGTTTCACGCTGATCTAATTTTTGTGACTTGTTTTCATGATATTTCTTTGCAGCATCCGTCTGCTTTGCCAAGTCGGAAGCTACAACTTTCAGCTCGCCTTCCTTTTGCTTGAGCATCTCTTCCTTTTTCTGAAGCTCAGCGAATTTCTTTCCCTGGAAGATCTTTTTACCAACCCATTTGACACCTTTACCCACACCCTCGGCCAATTTCCATCCGCCATAGGCTCCGGCGATTCCAAACGCTACTGCGCCGACAATTCCACCGGTCATACCGGCCGCTCCAACAGCCGCCCAGGTGAAGTTTGAGGCAAGGAGTCCTTCTACAACGGTTCCCGCTCCTGCTAACGATGCACCGAGCAATCCGCCGCCAATAACACCACTACCCAGTCCGATACCGCTCGCCATTGAGTTAAGTGCTTTTCTTATTGCTCCAGGCTTATCTGGTTTGGCTTTTGATATTCTGACTTTGTCTGTTGTGTCCAAGGTGACAGCTTTCTCCTGGCTCCCGAGTACCTGGGGGGGCGATTTGTAAGAGGAGAGCTGATGCACACCTGCTGAATTAAGTTTATCCATTATTCTCCACCTCCCAGTTTACCTTCGACAGCTTTGATTGTTCCGCTGACCAATCCAATTGCTCCTCCGATTAACATGCCGGGAATCTTGCCAATCAATTCCGCTGACTTGCGGGCGATCTGGAAAGCTCCGACTCCTGTGGCGACACCGCCTATAGCTATGCCCGCTTTTGCCATCATGCCTGTTGTGGCGAATGATGTACCTAAGAAGGAAAGCAACCCTTTCGTGCTGACCGACGCCAACACCGGACCTATGCCCGCTCCCAGCGCACCAAGGAAGATCGCTCCACCGGCCGCGCCGGCATATAAACCGAGAGTTAACCCGGCTATACCAAGAGCTCCTCCAACACTGGATGATGTAATATTCCCAACCTTAAGAGCCATGTTCTTTGATTCCTTGCCGATTGTACCAAAAAAGGAATCTTTCGGTTCGGCTACAGGCTCCTGTTTAGGCGCAGATTTCGCTGCTTTTGCAGGCATCATCTGTGCGCCCGTTTGGACTCTTTTTATTCCGTCCAATCTCTACACCTCCTGAATATTTATCGGGACATCCCGCTATTACCATTTCAAATAAAATCTTTAATATAATTATCGCACAAGGGCTGTAATTGTGCAATATAGTTCATGTTAACATCTTATTAACAAATGGACGTGTAAAGGATGACGGAGGGAATAACGTAGCGCGGGTTTTTAAACCCGCTGGTAATCCCGATAAATGTGGCAAATAAATTCGCAAACAAATTTGCAAACCTAAAGGTTTGAGCTACTATGTTTGAGCTACGAGGCTTGAGTCTTCGTGGTAAAATAAATCTCCAATCTACCACTTCCCATTTCCCATCTCTCGCTTCTCAACTCCCGTTTTTCATTTCCCATTTCCCTTTTCCCGTTTCCCATCACAGGGAGGAAGGTTAACTTATCGATAGAATATTCTCAGCAATCAGGATAACAGGTATCTATTAAACTATATAAAACAAACTATATTAAACTATGCACCTGAGAAATAATCGTTTTATCGAAAGGAGAAATCTATGAAACCAAACATATTTGAAAATCCGGTAATAGCAAAAGAAATGATAATTAATCCGTCATTTGACGAATTGAGAGAGATGGCGAAAGATAATGAGAGGACAACGGAATTCGGTTCAGCTTCATATGTCTCCAGGATTCGCTCCAGGTCGGCGAAGTTTACGGACATAATCTATGGGGAAACGACGGAGTACCAGGAGAACCTTGTAAGGGAAGCACAGGAGCATATGAAAACCAGGAAGCTTCTCAGGATCGACAGGATGATGGGAGGGCATCCAGACTTCAACCTTCACTGCCGCCTCTATGTCCCGGTGGAATATGCACAGATTCCCTTCGGTTGGGGACAATTGCTGTTCGACGCCGATGAGCCGGAAGGCGATCCCGATATCACGGTGGTTGCTCTCCCCGATTGGAAAGAGAGAAGAATGCTCGTGGATCCCAAGTCTCATGTCACTTACCTGTTGAGTTCCGATTACATAGGCGAGATTAAAAAAGCGAACCTGAGAATGGCGATGTATATTGCAAAATGCAGGGGATTGCTGGGACTACATGCCGGCAGCAAGGAGATTCATTTCAAAAAAGACGGAAAGATGGTCAGCAAGGGTGCGATATTCTTTGGACTATCCGGAACAGGGAAGACAACCCTCACATGTCACCATCACAGGTTCGAGGGAGATGAAGGCGTCGCAATCAGGCAAGATGATGTAATTATATTGAAAGACAACATGTATTGCGTGGGAACCGAGAAAAATTTCTATGTGAAGACGGAGGGTCTCGAAGAAAAGGGACAACCTGTGCTTTATCATGCGGCGACAAGTCCCGGAGCGGTTCTTGAGAATATTTGGGTTGATAAGAACGGAAAAGTCGATTTTTTGAATTATGAATTGACATCCAACGGGAGATGCGTTGTATATCGTGCGGATATGGATTATACCGACGACAGAATAGACCTCGACTGCGCCGATATTGTAATTTTCATAACCCGCCGCAAAGACATTGTTCCACCCGTCGCAAAGCTTACACCGGAGCAGGGAACGGCATTCTTCATGCTGGGTGAGTCAATCGAAACATCCGCAGGCGACCCCACAAAAGCAGGCCAGTCTCTGAGATGTGTCGGCACAAATCCATTTATCGTGGGACAGGAATATGAAGAAGGCAATATCTTCCTTGAAATACTTCGAAAAAATCCCAAAATACAGATTTTCCTGCTTAACACCGGTATGGTCGGTGGAGAAAGCGGCGAGAAGATAACAATATACCATTCAACAGAGATAATAAAGCAGATTGCCAAAGGTGGAATCAAATGGGAAAAAGATCCTCTGTGGGGATATGAAATACCGATGAGCATAGACGGCATGGAGATTACTCGAATTGATCCCAGATGGCACTATTCCAGAGTTGACTATATCAAGATCGTGAATCAATTGAAAGAAGAGCGCAGAAAATGGCTTGAGAAGTTCGACGGTCTTGATAAGGATATTATCAATTCCCTAAACTTGAGACCGGACCCGATACCCGTATAAACATTGTAATAAAAGAGAACGGAGGCGCAGGGTATGTTTCTGGATATCCATACTCATCTTGATCTCTATGAGGGGAAGATGATGGATCTTGCCCTTGGAGAAATTGAGAGGAACCGGATTTTCTCGGTTTCCAATTCTATGGATTTTATTTCATACAGAAAAAATTGTGACCTGGCAAAGAAATGTAAATATACCCTGCCCATCTTTGGAATTCACCCCTGGAACGCACATCTTTATGCAGACAAGCTGGACTCCCTGGAAGAATATATCGAAGAAAGCTTGATGATTGGCGAGATAGGCCTCGATTACCATTTCGTAAAAGATACACACCAACAAATTGCCCAGCGAAGAGTATTCGAATTCTTTTTGAATGAAGCTAAACGTTTAAATAAAATAGTTATTCTTCATACCAAGGGAGCGGAAGACGATGTGCTTCGGATGTTGAGGCATTACAATATTGAAAGGGCAATTATCCACTGGTACTCGGGACCTATAGAAAAATTCTTTGATTACTTAAGAGAAGGATATGTTTTTACAATTGGCTTTATGGTGTTGTACTCAGATTTCATAAGAGTGATGGCTCGTAAACTGCCCGTAAACCAGTTACTTACAGAAACGGATAATCCCGGTGGACTTCAGTGGTATTCCGACAGAGCGGGAATGCCCATTCTTGTAAAAGATATTGTCGGGGAAATTGCAAGGATAAGGAATGAAAATAAGGAAGAGATAGAAAATAATATATGGGACAATTTCATGCAGATTCTCACATATGATGAAAGAAATGTGATAATGAGTTGCATGAAAAATCCCCGTTAAGGAATCCCTGATTTTACTTTACTCCTGCCCGGGAAATCAAAAAACCCCACATTTTATTTGTAAGTGGGATTTTTACTTGTCAATATATATTCAGATTAAATCGGGTAATTATTTGCTAAGTACTTTATGAATTAAGCCCACCACGGTTCCTACACCCAATCCAACAAGAGATCCTATTGCCAGACCCATTCCTGCGCGTTCCCACGGATCCGGGGTCTTGAATTCCACATTAGGCTTCTGATATTCTCCTACCTCCTGGTAGCGAATATCAGGTGTGAATTTGTGCACGATACCATCCACAACCTCATGTGTTACAGGCTTGCCGTCGGAAGTAGCTCCCATGACAACCTTGTGAGTATCGGCCTTGGGATTATCATTATACCCGGCGAGATATGGCTCATCGATTCCTTTTGTCTCCCAGTCAACCTCAACTTCACCCCTGCCGGTAAATACCTCGTGTTTTTGTGCCATCAGGATTCCCTCGGGGTTAGCTTTGACCGGCGCATCCGCATAGACAGGTCGGGTAGGGTCAAGTTCCTGTTGGAATCCCTGTTTAAACATTTTCCATGCTGTTGAGAACTCCTTACCTGCGGATTTGCTGGGATTATCAATAGGCTCATAATAATTTCTGGGAACTTCGCCGATGTATTTCTCATTCATAACAGGCTCGTGCCATTCGAGTTCTACAGATTGCTCCGGCAAGTTGGCGGGATCCGTCTCGGTAGTAACATATCCCACAACTGCGCCGGTGGCTCCGCCCACTACAGTACCTGCCAGGGCGGCGGTCTTGATGGACCCATAATCTCCACCCCAATCTTCTTTTTTGGCCACTTCGCTCGTCTTGTCGGTTCCCGTTATATTATTCTTCACAAAATCTTTCACGCCCTGAAAGAAGCTTTTTTCTTCTCCCCTTTGAACATGGTCTCTTGTATCAATCCTGGAAGACTCATCTTTTGCAATCTCGGGTTTCTTTATTGCTTTTGTAGTCATATCCCGGGTTACAAGTCTTTTTATATCCATATTAAAGCCTCCTGAGTCTTGTTGAAATTATATTAATTTTTTTATTTGCCATGCTCATTATATCAGGTTAAATCATCAAAATCACTATAAACAATGTTAATTAATTGTTAACAGTATGACGCCTGGATTTGAACAGGCATGCCCAAAATTCATGCAATAACTTTTTCGCTCCTATTCAGACTATTCCACAATTTGGGTAGCGGCTGGTCTCCTGACCAGCCCTGAAATGGCATGAAATCGGGGTTGGGAAATCCCTCCTACAATAAAAGTGAATCCCAAATGGTTTGGGTGCATTTACTTTTTGTCAAAGATTCAGGCTTAATTATTCAGTCCCCCGGGGCTTCTTGTCTTTCTGAGCGGATCACGAATGAATTACTTGACTCCGATGATTTTCTCAAAGACGCGATTATCTTGTGTCCAGGGATTTACACAGCGAAGAATCTCTTGAACCTATGCTTGAAGGAGATCGTTGCCACAGAAGAGATCCTTCGCTGATTAATACATCGGAGGTAAGTAAAATCCGTTCTTACCAAAGCTTATCCAATAAATTAAGAGATCGTATTCCGCTCAGGATGACATGGCGGTGGGATCTGAATAGTAATAAATATTTTTGACAGGAAACATGTGCACCCAAATGATTTTGGTCAGCATCTACCTTTTTGGAAAGCCCCGAGTAATTATGTCGGCAGTCATGCCCAATCTTTTCTTGAGAGGGATGAATTTTGAAAGGGTGAACTGAAGGAAACTCCTCTGTTCTTCCGGTACATATAAAGGCTCTTTTTTCAGAAAAGCTTCTATAGCCCCTTTCACAACCACATCCGGTTCCAATACGATTTCTTTTTGTATCTTTCCCTCGGGAAACTCCGCCGTCTTATGGAAATCCGTTCTTGTATGACCGGGGCAAAGGGCCATGACGGTTACACCTCTTTCCCTGTATTCTTCCCATAGGGCAAGGGACATATTGAGGACGAACGCCTTTGTGGCTGCATACACGGCCATATATGGAAGAGGCTGAAAGGATGCGGTTGAGGCAAGGTTTATTACTCCACCCTCGCCTTTTTCCAGCATCGGCGGTATGAAAAGATGGCACATTGATGTAAGAGCAACCATATTAATTTCATTCATCCGATATGATTTATCATAGGGTTCCTTTTCAAAATCCCCGATATGCCCAAAACCGGCGTTGTTGACAAGCAAATCTATGTGAGTATTATTATTTTTCGTCATTTCGAATAATTTTTTTGGAGTCGCCGGATCAATCAAATCCCCGGGGATAATCCTAACATCAAGATTAACTCCATACTTTTCCCTTATACTTCCGGCAACTTCCTGGAGTTTTTCCTCGTTTCTTGCAGTTATTACAAGATTCATTCCCCTTGAGGCCAATTGAAGTGCAATTTCTTTACCTATCCCCGACGAAGCTCCCGTAACAAGAGCGGTTTTTCCATTCAAATCCATTTTATCACCTGCATAATTAATATCTGGTAGTTTTTCAAGTCTATTCATTTTTTCTTTGCTACATCGCTTTGGGCAAGATTCTGTTTCTTTCTCTTTTTCGCCAAATATGACGATATTATCACAAACTAAAAAACCCGCAGTTCCCTTGAAACTACAGGCTTTGTTTAAAGCGGAAGAAGGGGTTCGAACCCTCGACCCTCACCTTGGCAAGGTGATGCTCTACCGCTGAGCTACTTCCGCATTTACGGTTAATTATACATCTATAATACTCGTTAGTCAATGGTTACCCTGGATATTGAATCTTTCAAACCATTAGTGCCGGTATAAACTTTTACAATAATTTGATGGGCGAGAAGGGACTCGAACCCCCATGGTGTTATCCACTGGATCCTAAATCCAGCGCGTCTACCAATTCCGCCACTCGCCCGAGTTTGAAATGGGCCAAGAGGGAATCGAACCCACGACCCGCTGATTAAGAGTCAGCTGCTCTGCCTGGCTGAGCTATTGGCCCAATTTTGGTAGGCCGTGATGGTTTCGAACCATCGACACCCTGATTAAAAGTCAGGTGCTCTACCCCTGAGCTAACGGCCCACCGTGATACACAGGATACATTATTTCTTTTTGTTTGTCAATGCCTTTACTGTAATTTTTTAAATTATTTATGGTGGCATTTTTAAGATACTATTCAGACCTATAAATTACCATACATAGGGCTTTTGAGTGTTCTCAAGGTTTTCGTTAGGAGTAATAAATCTGCAGTTTAAAGTTTTTGAATATGGGATTTGGGGGAAGAGAGTTTAATTGAAAAAATCTCTTCCCCGAATAAATCATTTGCCGGCGATTTGACAATATATTATTTAATCAGTGGGAGTTGAAACAAAAATCTTCATGGTGAAATAAATTAATAAAAAAAGGGACATTTACCTTATAGTGGAAACAATTTGTATGGATTTGTATTTTTAAATAAACCAATTTTGATATTACAGGGAGTGAAAATTCAGATGCCTAAAAAGAATAATATAATTCCGAATTTAAATTATTCCAGACCGTTGGCTGTGAGCTTGTTTGTTTTATTTTTTATTTTCATATTTCAGATAGGTTATGCCGGAGCGGATTTTGGCGAATCCTGGCAGGCACAGGATGATAATGTTATGTTTATGAACACATACGCAAAAGTGCTGGACAGGGACGGTGTAAAGCAAGTTATAACCGATGTGTATGACAGCTTTGAGACAAAAAGCTTTATCCTTGCATCGGGGAACAAGGGACAATCTCCATTATATAAGATACATAAAGAGGATGTAATCTCGATGGAGCTTGATGGCTTTTATACCAACATGTCCGGCTGGGATTATGCCGGATGTGAATTCGTATTAAAAGGAAACCTGAGAAAAAAAGGATTTATCCAGGTCTTTCAAATGGGATTGCATGGTTACAGGACCTTCGAGGGGAAATCCAATGTGGGAGATTTTTTGATATCCTGGAAAAAACTCAAGAAGATTGAATTCCTGGGACAGTGGGTAGAATTTCCAATTAAAAAGAAAAATAACGACGACAAGAAAAAGGAGAAGGAGTGGATACAATGAGTGAATCCTGTCAAACAATAACAGACTGCAAAAGAAAGCTTCAACGCCGAGGGAAAAAAACGCTTAAAATGCTTAGAAAAAAACTATGGGAACTGACTCATACAAAGAAAGGCAAATTGCTTTTCGCAACCGCCGCAATCGGAGCATTCGCAGTGGGAGCAATGGCTTACGGCGTTCTTGCAATCGGAAAAATGGCAGTAGGAGACGCCTCATTCAAAAAATTAAGTATTGATAAACTTCAAGTAAATCATTTGAAGGTAAAAGTCCTGGAAATTGAAAAGAAAATTTGAATAGGGGAGGCAGGCAATGGGTTTTTTTGATGCCCTGAAAGAAGGAGCCAAAAAGTTTACCAATTGTGTAACAGGAGGTTATGGCGAAATTGAGTTTAGTCTTGGTAAAACGGATGTCTCGCCGGGAGAACGGGTTCCATACAAAATAAAGGTTGACGCAAAAGGTGAATTGAAGGCAAAAAGAATCCTGCTGATACTGCGTGCGCTGGAAACATGTGAGCTGGATATTGAAGTGGATGAGGTTGATGAAGACAAGGTTTCCCATGGCAATACTCGCACCGAGAGAAAGACATTCACTAACTATTCCATCGAAGAAAATATAGAGGTGCACGGAGAACTGGAAATGAACGAGGGTGAGAGCGAGACATATTCCGGTGAAGTAACTATTCCCGAAGCCGCACAACCTACATACTTCGGACCGTTGGCAAGGCATGAGTGGAGTATCGAGGCCGATGTTGATATACCCTGGGGCAAGGATCTGAAAAAGATAATCAAGATTAATGTGAGATAGTTAAAACATTTGTATCTATCTACCGCAAAGATCGCGAAGAACTTAGATGAAGACATTTGAATCCTTTGCAGGTTTGCGGTTTTTTTATTCCCCCTTATAGAATGACAAGAAACGGTGTTATTATTAGATTCCGAAACAAGTTTATAATGACGTTCTCAAGTCCCTGGGGCATGAATTTGACTTCCGATGAAAAGAGATGATTGCCGGGTTTGAAACAATTTTCCCCCCATAAAAAATTGACAAAAAGAAAAAGAGGGAAACCAGCTTTTTCTAGGGGAATCCTTGACTTTGGGGACGATGTTTAAAAGCGGGGTGGCTTCCCTCGTTTACCAGGGTTTTGGTGAAGATTCAATATGTTAAGATGTTTTAATACTCCTTTATTTCACTACTTAAACCTTTAACTTTAAATAATTATAATACTATAGTTTAAACTACAACATAGTTCAAAAGGATTATTTTTTGGTGTCAAAAGAACTACTACTATTATGACAAAAGTTGAAAGATCAAGTAACAGTATATACGCATCTGTCATACTGAGTATAATATAGTATTTCTCAAGATAAATGTCCGAATTGGTTTTTCGAATAAATACTTAAACAACATCATGAAGGAATTTACTTCTTTCTTTCGAAACTGTTTACGATTTAAATTAAATGAAAAAGTCTGAAAGGTCGGGAAGACTATTGGACGAGGGCCACAGTAGCCTGTTAGCCATTGGGGGCTGTGTGATATTCTTGGCGCTAATCTCGGCAAGTATAGCGGCAGTTACCTATGTCAGGTTAGGAATATTAAAAAAACAGGGCGAAGAAAAAAATAAAAAAGCGAAGAAAGTACTGAAACTCCTTGAAGATGACAAAGATAAGATTCTTCTGGGTTTGTGGGTGGTATATTCTTTTATTACAATGCTCACGGGGGCAATGACTATTCTATGGTCATCAGGGAATTCCGTGAAAATATCGTTTCACGTATATAATTCCCTGGGAATCATTCTTTTAATTACCATTATTTTAGGCTTGATTATTCCCAGGGTTGTTGCATCGCTTTTTCCGGAAACTGTCTGTATGTTTTTTTATCCTCTTTTAAAAGTTGTGGGATTTATATTTGTTCCATTGACAAGACTTTGTACATGGATTTTCTCCCCACTTCTCTCAAGATTTAACCAGACAAACAAGGAAACGCTCAGATTAGCTGAAGAGGAGATAAAATGGCTTGTCGAGGAGGGACAGGAAAAGGGAGTGCTGGAAGAAGAAGAAATCGAGATGATTCAGTCAATATTTGACTTCGGAGATACTATTGCCCGTGAGGTGATGGTTCCCAGAGTTGACATGATATGCGCCGATATAAACGCAAGTGTCCTGGATGTAATGAAGATCATCTCTGAGTCAGGCTTCTCAAGAATCCCCATATATGAAGATTCCATTGACAAAATCAAGGGTATTGTTTATGCGAAAGATCTTCTCTCTTATATCGGCGAGGATAAATTGGCAATACCGGCAATCAATATGGCTAATAAACCTCCGTTTTTTGTACCCGGCATAAAAAATGTTGATGACCTTTTACGCGAAATGAGACAAAGGAGTATATCAATTGCTATCGTCGTGGATGAATACGGTGGTACTGACGGTCTGATAACAATTGAAGATATGCTGGAAGAGATTGTTGGTGAAATAACTGACGAGCACGACAGGGAGACGCCGGATATAATTGATGTAGGTGATAATTCTTTCCTTGTTGATGCAGGCACAGTCATTGAAGATGTAAACGACGAGCTTGATATAAAAGTACCCTCGGACAACCAGGAGACAATAGGAGGGTTTGTATATGGGACACTGGGGCATATTCCAAAACAGGGTGAGAAATTAACCATCGAGGAGCTTGGTGTGGAAATCACCGTTGAAAAAATCCAGGGACAGAGAATTACAAGTCTTCTCATTAAAAAAATGTCGGTTGAAGAGAAAGAATAGAGAAAAACAACAGAAAATCAAGGCTTCTTCCGCTCCTTTTTAACGCATTCCATTTTTGCCCGGCCGCATCGAGGACATATCCATTTCCGCTTTTTATGGAAGCTTCTTTTTTGTTCCGTCATTTTAATCTTACATCTTTTGCAGTACATTGTGTTTTTAATACTCCCATTATATGAACCCATTATGGTAATTTTCTGGTTTATTATAACAGGAGTTATGCATTTTGTCATCGTGAGGAGCGCAGTGGTCCTGAGCAAAATCTCAATGTTCTTTGTTAATGCAGGTAAAAAAATATAGAAATTGGGGAATCGGATAGTAGTTTCAATGATATATGACATACTCACGTATTTATATGGAATTATCAAAAAATAATTGAAGCTTGATTATGAAGTTTTGAGCGATATAAAAGGGGAAGTATCCAACAGTTATAGAATATTATTTAAAGTATCTGACAGTTTGACAGAGATCTACCTCAACATATTCGACAGTGCTTGAGAAAATCGATAATAAAGTAAGGAGATTATCTTTGAAAGAAGATCTGTATATATCGGTTGTTATACCCGCATATAACGAGGAAAAAAGAATCGGAAGTACGCTGGACGGAATAATTGAGTATTTCGGTGGAAAAAACAAGTCTATGGAGATAATTGTCGTGGATGATGGAAGTACTGATGAAACAGCTAAAATAGTTAATGAGTATGCTGAAAAACATTCGTTTATCCATTTGATAAAAAAAGAAAAAAATGAGGGCAAAGCATTGGCTGTGAAGGATGGTGTACTCTCCGCCAAAGGTGAGTTTATCCTTTTTTCCGATGCAGACCTTTCAACACCCATAAACGAGTTGAAAAGTTTGATGAAGCCTATCAGGGAAGAAAAAGCCGGTGTCTCAATAGCATCCAGGGCGATCCTGGGTTCAAAAGTAGAGACTCATCAACCTTTCTACAGGGAGTTCATGGGGAAGTTTTTCAACAGGCTTGTTCAATTTTTGGCTTTACCGGGAGTCTTCGATACTCAGTGTGGGTTCAAGCTTTTTACGAGGGAAGCGGCACAGGATATATTTCCCCGGATGACTGTAACCAATTTTTCTTTTGATGTTGAGATCCTCGCTATTGCAAGGGCAAGGGATTATCATATTGCGGAAGTGCCTGTCAGGTGGATAAATTCATCGGAGACAAAATTGAGTATACTCCGGGATGTTCCCAGGATGTTTATGGGTATTTTGCAAGTACATATGAACTTGAAATCGGGTCGGTATCTGGATAAAGAATAAGCGGCAATATTCACCACGAAGCCGAAAAACCTCTGTGAGTTCTGTGGTAAAATTAAACCTTACTCATACCACTAAAAAATATTCTTTCGATGCCCTATGACGGATTCTTAATCTTACTTCCACAATTTCTCCACTTCCCAGACACGGATCTTCCCGGATATTGACGCTGTGGCAATCAGCTTTCCATTCTCTGAAAGATCCATGCTTTCAAGCAAACCGCTGTTGGCGGGGAATCGACATATCACTTTTTTATTATTAATATCCCAAAGGTAAACAAAGCCGTCCTCACCGGATGAAAAGAGCTTGTTTTTGTCGGGACTGAAGCGTACTACTTGTATTTCTTTCTGGTTTCCGGGGAAAGATGTAATCATTCGCCTTGTTTTCATATCAAAAATGCTTATATTGCAATTTTCCTGCCCCGATGCCAGGAGTGTGTTGTCATATGAGAAATCGAGAGTCCAGGCGGCGTCCTTATGCTCGAAAAGAACGGTGAGGAATTTGAATGTCTTGCCGTCCCATAGGCGTATCGTGTCGTCATAGCAGCCTGATGCGAAAAGGCTGCCGTCGGGAGAGAACGCAACGGCATGAACCGCATATATATGGCCCCTGAGGATTTTTTTTGTCCTTTTTGTTTTCAGGCTCCATATCCTCACAAAATCATCCCCGGCGCCGGATGCAAGGTATTTGCCGTCGGGAGAAAACGCTATCGAGAACACATCAAAAAGATGTCCCTTGAGGGTAGCGATACATTTTTTTTCTTCAACATCCCATAGTTTTATCGTTTTATCCGAGGAACCGGAAGCTACCGTCTTGCCGTCCGGTGAAACGGCGACAGTGAGAACCGCTTTCTTATGTCCCGATAGAGTTGCGATTTCCTTTTTATCCTTTAAATCCCATATCCTCACCAGGTTATCCCTGCCCCCCGTGACTATTTTATCGCCGTCAGGGAAAAATGAAACGCAATCAACGCCTTTTTTTAAAGCGGGAAAATCAACGGACGGTTTCAGTTTGATCGTGCCCGATATTTTCGTTTTTTCCGGTTGGGATTGACAGGATATGAAAAGCATGAGCAACAACGGCAATAAAAGGATATGTTTATTTATAGACAATTGAATGATTCATCTCCCGGGTGTTAAGGTTGTTTTGTCGTTAATATCCACCGCTTCTCTCAACCTTTCTTATTTTCCTTTACAAATTTAATCTTTAAATAATCCCTCTGTACCTCAGTTTTTTTTGTGAAATCCTTGTTCCATTTTGCTTTCATAAAAACAAAATAAATCTCATTCTGATCGATCTTTTCAATATCCACATATTCTCTCGTGGTGTCCCTTAACATGATTTTTTCAACGGTTCTCCTGCATTTTAATTCCCCATTCATCTCTGTAATGCCGTTAAACCTGTGATCCTTCCGATTCTTATAATACCAGTAATGAGGAGCGCATTTCGAGATCATTAAATATCTGTTTTCATTCATCGACTCCTCCGCCATGCCGGTCTCTTTGAAACCCGCGATTTCATCTATGCTCTTCCCCTTTTGTGCACTCTCGAAAGAATCGGGACTAAGGGATGCATTCACCAGGATATTGGCGTCACTTTTTTCCTCAAAATAAACAATCAAGGTGAAAGGACTTTTCTTCAAGCTCACCTGATGCCCTCTGACGGTTATTTCTTTGCCGTCCTGCATGATTTCGACGAAAAATTGCTTTTTGTTGGACGCTAGCAATATTCTGTTATTTTTATAAACGGTTAAGGTCATAATTGATATAAGAATCAGGATTATTAAAGATATTTTTTTGACTTTCATTTTATTCCCCCCTTTTATGAATATGGATTTAACATTATTTCCCTTGCTGTTGCAAGATCACTATTAGCAAATTCAATCCATCTTTTGACTTCAGGATTCATACATCACCTTACCATCCCTCAAAGCTCTTCTATATATCATACCCACGGTATCTCCATATTTAATAATCTGCTCCGATGAAGCAACTATAATGTCTATGGGTATCTTTATATCCATCAGTCTGGCGCTGATTTTATTGGCCTCTTTACGCTCGTTTTCAAATTCATCCTTTATGACCAGGAAATCAAGATCACTGCCTTCCCTGTAGCCTCCACGGGCGGTCGAACCAAAAAGAATGACCTTCAGTGGAGCTGACGCCTGAACGATCCTTTTCACAATATCTCCGATTTGTTCATCAGTAAATTTCAAGATATCACCCGCTATTTGGATTTCTCCTCAGATTTCTCGATAGACTTCTTGTCAATTTTCTCAATAAGTCTCTTCTCATTTATCTTCTTGCTCTTTTTAAATGAAAATTCGTTTTTCTTCTTATCCAGGCTATAATAATTATTCACCTTGAAATAGTAAAGCTCATCGCGAACATCGGTGGGGCCGAAATATTCTATTATAATCACATTATCTTCCTCGCTCAGGAGAAAACCACAGGCTACATCATGAATTTTCCTTTGTTCATCATATCCAGGGTCTTTCTTGCACTCCTTTGACTTGAACATTATCTTTCCCGATTTGCCGTCAACAATATATAAACTGTATTTGTAATGGGGATAGTCTCTTTCCATGTCGAGTACATGCTTGTATGCGGGTGGGTAAATGGAAATGATATAGTCAGGAGTCCCATCCCCATTTATGTCCCTCTCTCTCAAGATATTTCTGTAGGGACCCGGGTCGTCGGGATCATAATTGACAGTATCCAGAGCAATTTTCTTTTCCTTCAGGTGAAGTACAACCTCGCCTGTTTTGTTCTCGCTGTCTGTTTCATCCCTTGTAATCTCCAGCTTTACATCGGCAAACGAAAAATTAATTAACAATATCAGGAATAACGAAGTAAAAAGGACGATTTTAATCTTTTCATATTTAAAACCGGTCATATCCATCCTCCCCTTCCAAATCTGTCGGGACATGTATTAGAACGAAAGGCAAAATTTTCCTCTATTTTTATGTCAACCTGATACGGGGAGGACCGGCATCTATCCCCGATAATCTGATCTGTAGGAATAACTTCCCGTTTCTCGCATCTCATCTCTCGCCTCCAGTATGTAGGAGGGACGTCCCCGTCCCGATAAATCGGAGAACGGATGACGCAGACCCGATTGCACTCCTTTTTTAACAAGGAAGGGCATATTCCATTGAAATAGAACATGAAAATCAAAGCTAAAAGATCATTGTGACAGAGGTAGAATAATTGCCATAAAAGATGAGGATTAATCCGGGGGATAAGCTCATGAAAAATGAAATTTACCACTGTCGAGATAAGGAGGAAAAAATACTATGAACATTCTGATTAAAAACGGGACAATTATCACATCTTCCGATATTTTTGACGGGGATATATACATAAAGGGAGAAAAAATCGACGGACTTGGAGAGAGCATCAACCTTCCCGCGGATGAGGTGATTGACGCTAAAGGCAAGTATGTTATTCCCGGCGGAATTGATGTCCACACTCATTTTCAGCTTCCCGTGAAAGGGACGGTCTCCGCTGACGGATTTGAGTCGGGATCAAGAGCGGCCGCTTGCGGAGGTGTAACGACATTTATTGATTTTGCCCACCAGGTTCCGGGGGAATCGCCGATGAAAGCTCTGGACGAGAGGATTGAAGAAGCCAAGAACGATGTCTATATCGATTATGGGCTTCACCTGGGAATTTCCGATTTTAACAAAAATGTTCTGAAAGAAATTCCGATATATATAGAAAGGGGCGTCCCGAGCTTCAAACTTTACATGATTTATGCAAAGGAAGGCTGGATGAGCAACGACGCCACCATATACGCAATGCTCGAAGCTGTAAGGGAGCAGGGGGGACTTGTAATCATTCATGCAGAGAACCCTTATATTATTGATATGTTCACTGACAGAATGATTGACGAGGGGAAGCTCGATGTGAAATGGCATCCCGTCTCACGCCCCAATTTCGTTGAGGCCGAGGCCATAAAAAGAGCATTGTATCTCACGGAGGTTACCGGAAGCAGGATATATATCGTTCACACATCCACGGCAGAAGGCGTTGCGCTTGTGGCGGAGGCAAAGGGGAGAGGCGTTATGGCCCTTGCAGAGACATGCCCCCAGTACCTGGTTTTGAATGACGATACATACCTGCGGGACGACGGATACCTTTTCCTTACAAGTCCGCCGCTGAGGAAGGTGAAAGATCAACTTGCTCTATGGAAGGGACTGTCGATGGGAGCGATTCAGGTTGTTTCAACCGACACATGCACATTTACACGGGAGCAGAAAGAACCTGGAAAGGATGATTTCACAAAGCTTCCCGGTGGAATCGCCGGAATAGAGACCCTGATTCCCATGGTACATTCCGAGGGAGTTTTAAAAGGCAGGATAAGTTTGAATCAATGGGTGGATCTCATCAGCACCAATCCGGCAAAGCTTTTTGGTCTGCACCCGGCAAAGGGAACGCTTGCCCCGGGAAGCGATGCGGATATTGTCATCTTCGATCCGGAGAAAAAAGTAAAATTGCTCCCGGAAAATTTACATTATGTTGTCGATTATTCTCCCTATGACAGGATGACTGTTACCGGTTGGCCTTATATTACAATGTCAAGGGGAAAAACAATTTACAGGGACGGCGAATTTATGGGAGAGAAAGGCCGGGGTAAATTCATACCGAGATATTATGCAGACTGATTAAATTAACCTAAAATGCCAGTTATATTTCTTTGTGGTTAAGCCGCTGAAGCGGCTTGCCGTAAAGCTGTCTCCCCCTTAAGCCGCTTCAGCGGCTTAACAAGAAAGAAACCCGCTTCATAATCAGGGGGCGTGGATGAAACAATTTTTTAATAAGGTTTTTTCCCAGGTAACTAGCATATTGAGCTAAATTATATTAATTATGGGGACAAATTATGAAGAATAAAAAGTCATTCTCAAAAATAGGCTTTGGTACTTATCGTATCACATCGAGTGTGAAAGAGCATGAGGAATCCCTTGAAAAGGCGATTCGCGGGGGAATCAATATAATTGATACATCAAGCAATTACACGGACGGACGGTCCGAGAAGTTGATTGGTGAGGTGATTGATAAACTTTCAGGTGAAATAAACAGAGAGGATATCACGATAGTATCAAAATTCGGATATATACAGGGTCAGAATATAAGTAGGTACTGGGAAGGATTCAAGCCTCCCGATATCGTTCATTATGATCGGGAATGCTTTCATTGTATCCACCCCGTTTTCATGAGGGATCAACTGAAACGCTCCCTCGACAGGCTCAGAACAGATTGTATTGATATATATTTAATCCACAATCCCGAATACTATCTCTTGAAAAACGCCAGATCCGAAAATGATGTCAATGACGCCCGGAAAGAGATGTTGAGGAGAATCGCTGAATCTTTCATCGCCCTTGAGGAGGAAGTAAAGAAAGGTACAATCAACTCATACGGGATAAGCTCAAACACATTTGCAGTTCCTGAAGATGATATTCATTTCCTTCCTTACCTGGATCTTCCGAATATTGCATGGGAGGCGGCGAAAAAGGTCGGCAATGTGAAAAGCTCTTTTACTACGATACAATTGCCGGGAAATATGCTTGAGACCGTCGGTCTTGAAGAATGCGCCGTATGGGCAAGAGGGTTGGAACTCAATGTCCTGATAAATCGGCCACTTAACGCCTATTATGAAAACAGGCTTTTCAGACTGGCGACATATAACATACCGGAAGAATATGACGAGATATATGGGAAAACTCTGGAGTGGTCAGGAAGATTGGGAATGGGGCATCTCGCCCGCCATATTGAAAATATTGATAAATTAAAAAACAGCTTTCTGTCGATGGGACATTTCGAATACTTGTTTAAAGATGAAATTGCACCGCCGATAAAAACAACGATCAATTTCCTGCAAGATGAAGATAGAGATCTCTTTCTGGATTTTCTTTCTTTATATAAATTGTCCGTAAAGGCCAACCTGTCGGTTATAACGAAATCATATCTCGAGGATATGGGATTTATAATTGATGAAACTATTGAGCGTATCGCCCTGAAATTCTTACTTGACAAAAAACAGGTAACAACAGTGCTGGTGGGTATGAAAAAACTTGAATATGTTGATACCGCGCTGGAGATTATGAAAAGTTACTGAAAAATGCTCTCAAATTCAGCATACATCACTTTATTGCTCGTCAAGTAGAGTTGTATCCATGGCAAGAAGAATATCTCTTTCTTTATCAACATATTGAATAGGATCCTCAATCCCCGCATTCTCAAATCCTTCAAGACGAAGCTTGCAGGCATCGCAATGTCCGCAAGCCCGACTCCTGTAATCGGGATCATAACAACTGAATGTCTTGGAGAGATCCACTCCTTTATTAATTGCCTCCGAGATTATCTCTTCTTTCGACATTCTTATGAGTGGAGTCCTGATTTTTATCGTAAACTTTTTCTCCATACCACGCCTTGTAGAGAGATTCGCCATTTTTTCAAAGGCTTCAAAATATTCGGGTCTGCAATCAGGATATCCGGCAAAATCAAGAGAGTTTGCACCGATATAAATTTCCTCGACTCCCAGAACCTCCGCCCATCCCAGGGCGAATGACAGGAATACCGAGTTCCTGGCAGGGACATACGTTGAGGGAATTGACCAGTTAAAGCCGCTGTCATGCCTGTCCTTGGGAACATTCATATTTCTGTCGGTTAAAGAGGAACCTCCTATGGAGGACATGTCAATTGTTATGATCAAGTGGTCTTTCACACCGAACTTGATTGCTTGAAAAATCGCCGCGTTAAGCTCCGTCTTGTTTCGCTGTCCGTAATCGAAACTCATGGCGTAAACCTCGTCATCTCTTTGCTCCTTGACCAGCGTAAGCATCAGAGAAGAATCAATTCCACCGGATAATAATACTAAACATTTTCTCATAACTTTTTTATATAACCTCCATTTTTCTTGTCAAATCAAATAATACGAGTAAATCAGGCATATATAATAAACCCGATAACGGGATTTGAGCTTATTATATCTTTCTTACCTCAGGATTACAATAAAACTTATGTTAACATTTCGAAAACTATTCGGGTGCATTTACTTTTTGTCAAAGATTCAGGCGTAATTATTCAGTCCCCCGGGGCTTCTTGTCTTTCTGAGCGGATCAAGAAAGACTTGAGCATGTCATTCTGAGCGGATCACGAGAGAAGAGCTTTACTTCTATGATTTTCTCAAAGACGGG
>JAIORV010000082.1 GCA_021107945.1 Vulcanimicrobiota bacterium
CTCAAATTACCAGAGTTGGGCAAAGCCATACACCCGGGATTGGTGGTCGGATCCGTTACTCAATACTGATAAGATGTTGTTGTTTTTTAAAAAAATACTTGACAAGAATAAACCAGAATCTCAACCCCAATTGTTTAGAAGAGCAAGTCTGATAAGAAGAAGGATTGTTTTGAAGGAGAACTCCGGGAAAGAGATCCTTCGCTGATTAATACATCGGAGGTAACTTGCCAGTAAAGTTTGAGGGGTCAGGTCTTGAAAATGGTAATTTTTTAGGGATAGACTCGTATTTTGCAAAATTTAAGGCCTGACCCCGTGTGACCTGTCTTATAAAAAAAGGGCTTTCTACCCGAAAAATGTATTTGGGATCCTGTAATTGCCGATCTATGGCTATTTCTCAAAAAAAGCACTTATTTATTCTGAGCATGGAATTATACAGGGCAGTACCTGAGAATTTATGTTCCGCATTTTCTGCAAATCCTTATATTTTATTATTTCTCTGCGCTCTCCGCGTCCTCTGCGTTGAATTAAAAAGCATCATCCGGGTTCTATCTCGATTTTATCGCGGTTTCTGGAGAAACAAGGATAATGAAGTGAAGATTATTTTGCCCACCTGGATAATAAAATGGGGAGCCAGTCCGTAGTCATGCGGCAGGATACGTACATATTTAAACATTTCAGGATTGATCGTAAAATCAATCGGTTCGGCAAGTTCAAGCCCTGATGGTTTGATAATATATTCAAACAATGTGCGGTCATTGAAATATCCGTCATACTCAACTTTATTGAGGGCAAACTCCGTGGTCAGCACAGCCATCCCCCCGGGCTTTACAACACGGCCTATCTCTCTCGCCGCTTGTTTGTAATTCTTCTCACCACCGAAATGCTCAATGGAGGAAAGGCAAATAACTATATCAAACGAATTATCCTGGAATTTAAGATTAAGAGCATCCATTTTCCTGAAGCTCAGGCGATCTTTTCGGTAAGGAAACGGAGCGAATTTATCAGCGTCAATCAGTATGTCCGGATTGGCTTCTCCGTCCTTCTCAATGGCAAATGATCCCTCATATATATCGGTCCCAATTACATGACGACATTTATTTGCAAGGTAATATAAAGGCGCCTCATGACCCGATGCAACCCCCAATACCGTATTTTTTTCGTCCAACATCCCCATTTTTTTTAGACCGTATATTGAATGAACATATTCCCAGCATTTTCTATTGGAAATTTCAATTTCATCACACCCAAATTCACGACATATTGCTTTCCACTCATCATCGAAAATAAAGCGGTCGTTGGCAAGCGTATTCAGGGGAAGTGAAAATCTTCGCTCCTGTGGATTATTTCGTTTTAAATCATTGAGATAATGACGAGCTTCCTCTATTGACTTTTTCTGCAAGCTCTTGTAACGGAAATAATTGAAATTATGCCAGATTTTTGCAGAAGCAAGCCTGATTTTAGAAAGGAATTCCGCCATTATTGCATCACCACTTTTTTTTTACGGCGAGATGCCGACCAAGTTGAGAAGGCATCTCGCCGTTAACAGCTTCTTCTTTATGCACATGATTCCGAATCCCCGTGTGTTCGAGGAAACGAAAGGAAATCATTGCAATCGAAAAAAATAAATAAAATTACTTCACCGGCGAAAAGACCCAGCCGAAGATGTCCTCTCCTGCCATTACGCGGAAATTCTCCCACGAAGCTTTTACCCTGTCGCCGACGGAAACATCAGGAGTCGTTATTCGTCCCATTGCCTTGATCCCGTTATCGAACCTGATAATGCCGAAGGTAAGGAATCTGTCGTCGATTCCCCAGGGGAGCTGAAGCAATTGGGAGAATGTCAGAATCTCGCCCTCGTCAGTGAACGGCACTTCCTCAAATTCCGTGCTCTTACACTGAAGGCAACGCACTCGCCGGGGATATGTCAATCTCCCACATTCCTTACACTTGAACGCCTTTTTATTCTTGATATTCATGACTCCCTCCTCAGAACAAATGCTACAACATTGTTGCCAAATCCGCCGAAGTTTACAGTGAGACCCACATCGTGATTCTCGACCTGTCTCGGTCCCGCTTCGCCTCGTAGTTGCCATGTGAGATCAACTATCTGGGCAACCCCGGTCGCGCCGACAGGATGGCCTCTTGCCTTGAGTCCTCCCGACGGATTAATGGGCAGACTTCCCTTTATCTTCGTCTCGCCGGCTTCCAGGGCTTTCTTTGCTTCGCCTTTCGCGAATAGCCCGGCATGCTCGCTCTCGGCTATTTCAAGAATAGTAAACGCGTCGTGAAGCTCGGCAACCTGGATGTCCTTTGCGGTTATGCCGGCTCGTTTGTATGCTTGGTTACATGCCATTGTGACAGCTTTAAGGTCTGTGGGATCATCCCTCTCGGCGAGGGTATGCGTATCAGTCGCCTGTCCGAATCCCGCCACCTTTATCAGAGGCTTTCCAAAATCCTTCACTCTGTCTGCCGGGCAAAGGATGACAGCCGCCGCACCATCGCTGACGGGACAGCAGTCAAAAAGCCTCAGGGGCTTTGCAACGTATGAGTTATTTACGATAGAATCCGGGGTTTCAATCATACCTTCCATCGAAATCTTCATCTGGATATGGGCATAAGGATTCAAAATGCCGTTCTCCTGGTTCTTCATAGCAACCATCGCCAGATGCTCAGGTTTTATATCATACTTATCCATATAAAGTTTTGCGAACATTCCCGCCATTCCAGGCAGTGAAACGCCGTAAATATACTCGGCAT
Source organism: Vulcanimicrobiota bacterium (assembly GCA_021107945.1). Taxonomy (GTDB): domain Bacteria; phylum Vulcanimicrobiota; class JAJTBE01; order JAJTBE01; family JAJTBE01; genus JAIORV01. The sequence goes on from JAIORV010000082.1 coordinate 2,758, forward strand.
ACGGATGTGTCAGTGTCGCCACGAAATCGGTAGCACGCCATCCCGTAACATCTCTCATCTTTTCTCCACCGACTACCAGCACGAAATCATAATACCCGGACGCCACGGCGAGCACTCCATTTTTCACAGCGGATGCACCCGACGCGGGACCGTTCTCGACGAGATCAGCAGCGGCGGGAAGAAGGGCGAGATTATCAACCAATGCACTTGCTATACCGGTCTGATGGTTCAATATTCCTCCACCCATATTTGCAACATAAACCGCATCGATGAGCGTATCTCCTATTCCGGCATCTTCCATAGCCCGCAATGAGGCTGAACTGAGAAGATCCAGAAGATCGTTTTCATCAAGCCTTCCAAAGGGCGTCATTCCAACTCCAAGAATTGCAACATCTCTCATATTTTCCACGCCCCCTTTGCTCCACAAATTTGCTCTGTTATTGTTTTCTCATCAGCAATAATTATCTCTTTCTTTGCATGCTCCAGTAATTCCGGGGGACAAGGACGTGAGCCGCAAACAAGGCGGGGTTTGTTTTTATAGTAAAGCTCCCGGGTCAACTTGAATGATTCCGCTCCGCCCAGCTCGTGCTGAACGCCTTCCTGTTTAATCAGGCTATATTCAATCATCCATCTTCTGAACCCGAGGGGGCTTTCCGCTGTAATCCACACCTCATGCTGATTCAGATGTTCGATATGATGCTCCATTTTTGAGGCGAACAGATGCGCTCCAATGCGCAATCCTCTTTCAATCGCCAGCGTATGAAGGCTGATACCGATTTTTTTCGACAACATTCTGCCGTTAACCGCTCCCACAAGAACACCGTCAATCTGTCCCACAAGACAGTATTCATTTCTAACTCTGTGTTTCATCCATCCAAGAAGCTCGGCGTAAAGCCTTGCTCCCACGACATCGTAAAAATCTCTTTCGATTTTAATCGTGGGTTTTATTGCCTTCAGTAGAACAGGCACTTCGCTTCTGTCTATTGGACGCACAACCATTTTGTTTCCCGTGGCCAGTGTAATTACCTTTGGCGGATAAGGGTTCATAGGTAATTCCGGCGGTCTGAGAATTTGTTCTAACTCCATGTCCATATTCCAATATTCCTCCTTTACCCGTTAATTATTTTGAATCCCACTTATGTAATATTCTAACTGCTTCAATGGCCGCTTTTATAGCCTCTTCAACTCCCACTTTTTTCACAATGGGGGTATTGTCATAAGTGAGGCCTATAATCGCCGTAATCTCGCCGACACGCACTCCCCTGATAGTTCCTATTGTAAAGAGTGCCGATGACTCCATCGATGTCGCCTTTACATTTGCTTTTATCCAGGTCTCCCAGAGATCGAGATTATGTTTAGCCTGGGGAATCATATCCGATTCCTCGATATAGAAAGCGTCCTTACAATGCATGATTCCGCAATGATAGCGCAGGTCAAGATTTTTGCAGGCTTCCCGCAACGCAAGGCAGACATCCATATCGCTGACTGCAGGGTATGACAGGGGAACATATTGTCTCGATGTTCCCTCTTCTCGAACCGCTCCGGTTGAAATGACAACATCTCCGAGCTTTACTTCCCGAAGAAGCGATCCTGCGGTTCCGACACGGATGAATGTATCGGCTCCAACGCGGATCAATTCCTCCAGGGCGATGGCGGCGGAAGGACAACCTATTCCCGTTGATGTTGATGATATTTTTATCCCGTCAACATAACCGGTATATGTCGTATATTCCCTATTTTCCGCTACTTTTTCCGCATTGTCGAAATATTGTGCAATTTTCGAAACCCTCCCCGGATCCCCCGGGAGAAGAACATATCGCCCCACGTCTCCCTTTTTCAGGCCGATATGATATTGAGTTTCCAAATCCTTGATCTCGGTATGGGCATGTTCCACAATCATTCCTCCTTATGTTATTATATTTTTTAAGCTGTTTCCAATGAGTCCTTTTTAATTATATGAAAGCTTAATTACCCCAAAGAATAAGGTCTGATTAGATGCGAAATTTTATCTTCCAGGACTCAAAAAATTAATAAAGGCGGGCATGAGAATTTCTATAAGTTTTATCTATATTCCTGCAATTAGATCCCGGACTTCGCGATTATCCCGGAAAAATGAAACTAATCTTTATATACATCTATTTAATTAATGGTGATTTTCTGATAAACCGCAAAGAAGCAAAGGGCGCAAAGATTCCCGTAAAGAAATTTTACAAACTATTCAGACCTTTCACTGTAGGAGAGGCTTCCAGCCTCGATTTTAGAGCATTCCAGGATCGTTTCAGGGACCACAAAGAGATTCGGAAAACGGATAAAGCAGCCCGAATCTGTAGGAGGGATGTCCTCATCCCGATAAACGGATAGTACTTTTTTTGTATGTTTTTTTATAACTATTCACCGCAGAGTTCGCAGAGGACTCAGAGTGTCTGTTTAGTTTTTACCTCCGTTCCTTCGTGCTCCCCGCGTTCTTTATGGTTGAGAATTAGAAGAACAAATGAAAAAAAATGCAAACATAAGGATTTGAGCAGTGGAGAAATAAATTGACGGCATTGAGAGATTTGTTTAATAGCAACCATTGAGGACACAGAGAATTCTCTAATTTATCTCTGTGTTCTCTGTGGTAAAAAAATATAAGGGCTGAACAGTAACCATTTTTTTTTTCTCTCTTTTTTGGGAACCAAAATATGCCGAGGGGCAGATTTGAACTGCCGACACGCGGATTTTCAGTCCGCTGCTCTACTTTATCTCTGTGTTCTCTGTGGTAAAAAAATATAAGGGCTGAACAGTAACCATTTTTTTTTTCTCTCTTTTTTGGGAACCAAAATATGCCGAGGGGCAGATTTGAACTGCCGACACGCGGATTTTCAGTCCGCTGCTCTACTTTATCTCTGTGTTCTCTGTGGTAAAAAAATATAAGGGCTGAACAGTAACCATTTTTTTTTTCTCTCTTTTTTGGGAACCAAAATATGCCGAGGGGCAGATTTGAACTGCCGACACGCGGATTTTCAGTCCGCTGCTCTACCAACTGAGCTACCTCGGCATAATAGAAACGGGAGCGACGGGATTTGAACCCGCGATCTTCGGCGTGACAGGCCGACGTCCTAAACCGCTAGACCACGCCCCCGTTTTATAACATCAGGCATTCACCTGAAACTATCCATTTCCGGGAAACCTGTTTTCTTCAAGAGTGGGCGAAACAGGACTTGAACCTGTGACCTCCTACATGTGAAGCAGGCGCTCTACCGACTGAGCCATTCGCCCTCAGGCTAAAGTATTATAGCAGAAAGTATCTAAATGTCAAGCATGTTATATGAAAAACATCAATAAATTTTCTTGATAATCATACAGGTTCGCTATAATTGGAATCTGAATCGGTAACAATGGAGCCGCTGATTGTATCGGTGGGCATCTGCGGTTCCTCCTCAGCGGACTTTGCCATCTCCACTTCAATCTTCGCAAGTTCACCTTCAGCGATGTCCCCGATTTTCTGTACCTGATAAATCTTCATTGAAGCTTCAATACTGGTTTGAAGTCCCTGTCTCAAACATTCCACATCGGAATCCGCTCCGAACTGTCGCAGTTGCGCAATGCCCTGCAAAAATTCATCAAGTCCTTCCCTCAACAGTGAAATCGTGTCGTCAACCAATTCCTTCTGCTCCGTCGCCGCTTCCCTGTCTTCCTCGGCGTAACTTTCTACGTAGATTGTTGTCCGCCCGGCGTCAAGTTCTCTCCTTGAGGATATAATTAATCCTTCCATCCATTTGAGGGTATTATCGTATTCCTCAAATGTGATTTTACCGTCCCTGACGTCGGCAGAGGCATCGACTACCTTCTTGACATTTTCCGTCATCACAAATTCTTGTCCAAATCCGGAGTCAATCTGCCCAGCCTCGCCAACCTGGAATGTGGACTGCATCGTCGGACCTCCCTCTATCTTGGGTAAAACGGCATTGCACTTACCACAAACTTTCGAGATGGGGTCATTCAAGTGTCCACAGCGAATACAAGCTGTCTTGCCCTCTCTCTCGCCGATGTCATCGTATATCTTTTGTGACTCTTTCAGGAGCCCGACTCCTTTTTTGAGTTTTTCAACAGCCTTAGTCAGATGCTGTGTGTTATTATCCTGTAAATATGTTTTAACTTCTTCAATTGCTTCGTTGATAGTGTCGAGGCTTTCCTCGGTACGTGGATATTCCCCTTCGAGTTCGGTATTTTCCGTTGGAAGCGACATGAGTCCCTCGACATCAACCCTGAGACTTCTTATCTCGTCTTCATACAGCTTTAGATTCTCCATAAGAAGCTCCTTGGGGAAAATATCATTTTTGTGCCCCTCTATCGTAGCAATCAGTAAATTTGCATAAGGAGAATCTGTGGGACCATCAAGGAACATCTCGTCGTTGAATTTCGTATAACCCGACTTGATGATCTCTTGTGATTCCCGGATGATCTCCAGCGAGTCTTCTATTAAAAGATCGTTGTGTGCCTTTGCACCCTCATCCATTTTGTCGAGTCCAACAACAAACTTGTCATAACCCTCTTTCAACTTCTCTATTGCTTCGGGCGCCTGGTCACCCTCGTATCCTTCAAGTTCATCAATTATCTTTTCGAAGAACTGGGTCGCATTATAAATCATGAACCTGAATTCGTCTTCCGAGATCTCTTCTTTATTGAAGCTCTCGGTAAGTAAAATAAGCATATTGAGGATGGGGAAACTCGTGGGTCCCAACTGAAGTGATTTGGCTTCATAAACAGTGAGGTAATCCAGAATGTGATTTGTTGCTTCAATGATTATCTCCACACCGTCTTTTATAAACTTGACGTTTTCTCCCTGGATATACTTAAATATCTCATCAAGTCCATTCTGGTATTCGTCAAAACTTTGAAGTACAAATTCCATCTCCTCTTGCATCTGTTCAAGATAGTGCTCACCCTGCTTATTGGCCTGATCAATAAAATCTTGTCTTGCCTTATCCAATCCTATTGTCATCTCATCAAGTAATGTCGCCAGTTCATCCGCATCGGCCTGCCCTGCCAATATAGCTTCACATAACTCGATAAGTCTGTTGGATTGAGGGGAAAGTGTCGCCTGTTCCATCCCTGTCCCTCCTTCTTAATAATTTAGATGATTTCTAATATTATTTGTCCTTATATAAAAAAATCCTCCAAAAGAACATGCAACATTAATAAAGATATGTTTAAGACAAAAAAAAGGTTACTGTTCAGTCCCCTATGTTTTTTTTACCACAGAGAACAGTAACGTCCTTTGCATCATCTTCGATTCGCTCATTTATTGCCAATAGATCAAAGAGATTTTATCCGGGATTCTCCTTGTTTTAATAACCCATGCGGTGAATAATTACTATCCCTGCGACCTCTGCAGTAATTAGTTACAGAAATTATTAAGGCGGCAATCCGGAGATCGCCGCCTGTAAGTAGTCGATTTAATAAATATTACATCATGGAACTCATGCCGAATGATGCGCCCATAAACATTCTGCCACCACGGCTCGGGCCACATTGCTGTCCCTGCTGTCCCTGCATGCCCTGCTGTCCCTGCTGTCCCTGCTGTCCCTGCATCATCCTCATCATCATCATCATCATCATCATCATTTTCATCATCATCTGCTGCATCATGCCGCCGCCCTGTTGCCCTTGCTGCATTCCTTGCTGCATTCCTTGCTGCCCCTGGTATCCCTGGTATCCCTGATTCATTCCTTGCATTCCGGGCATCATTCCGGGCATCATTCCTTGCATTCCGGGCATCATTCCTTGCATTCCGGGCATCATTCCGCCCATCATTCCGCCCATCGCTCCAGCCATAGGCATTCCCATATTGCCCATCATGCCATTCTGCATTCCACCCATTTGACCGGCAAATTTGGCTCTCATGTTCCTGCCATGGAAGTGAGCTCCGATTTTGCCACCGATGCTGCCTCCTATGCTCATTCCAAGTCCACCACCAATCAGTGCGCCGATAGGGCCACCGACTGTGAATCCGAGAAGACCTCCGCCGAGAGCACCGGTGATTCCTCCACCGACTGACATAGCCGTTGGGCTGCCAAGGACTTTACCGGCTACTTTACCGGCTACTGCACCAACACCGAGACCAACCGCGGCACCAATAGGCCCACCTACTGTGAATCCAACGATTCCTCCGACTATTCCTCCTGCTCCTACTGCTCTGGCTACTCCTCTGATGGCGTTACCTATTCCTCTTACAATTCTTCCCATTATATATACCCTCCTTATTTTTAAAGTCTTACGACCTGTCTTCGATATGTATATCACTGCATGACCTAATTTTGTCAAGGGGTTAACATGTTTTTTATGAAGATTTTTTAATCCCTTATCAATCCTGCCGTGAACCCGGAAGGGATAGGAAGATATTAACGAGAATTATAAGAAATTGTATTATTATTAATTAATTAATGCTTTACTATGGTAACAAAAAAAGTGATATAATCCACGTCACATAATTATACTTTTAGCTTAATGCAATTATTATTCAAAGAATATCATCAGACGGATAGAGTGAAAATATGAAAAACGAGCGCAGAATAAAACAACTGGAAAGAAATATCATCGAAAGATCCGGTGATGCCGACTCTCATTTTGAACTGGGAATGTTATATTCTCTAAATGAGAATTTCAGAACAGCAACTCTTGAACTTGAGAAGTCAATCCTGCTAAAACCGGGAAATTTCAAAGCAAATTATGAATTGGGGCTGATCTATTCCCTCAACAGTCAGTATCAGGAAGCTATACGTCAGTGGAAAAAATTAACCGATGAAGACGGGGATATCTTTTTTGATCACCTCAAATCAGAACCTTCACAGAATATCATGCCCGCTGTCAGAAAGTGGGAGAGATTCAGGGACACTCAGAAAGAGTCCGCATACAAGAATTTCACTCTGGGATTTGCAAACTTCATGATGGGCAGATGGGATCGTGCAATACTGGATTTCAAAGAAGCTATAGCCACAAACCCCAGGTTGGAGGCAGCAAATTACTACAAAGGCCTGTGTCATCTGCAAAAGGAAGAATACAAGCAAGCCGCTTCACATTTCTTAACGGAATTGACCATTCGCCCCCGGCATGCCTCCACACTGTATCACCTTGGTCTTGCATACCACGAAATCGGTCAGGCATCGAAGGCGTTTCAACATTTCCACAGAGCTTTAAAAGAAATGCCCCGGTATGTCAAGGCTCACTTTCAACTTGGCATGGCCTTTTCACAACAGGAAAATTTTGAAAAAGCAGTGGAGATGCTTGAAAAAGTTATCGAGCTTAACCCGCGTTTTATGCGGGCATATTTTAAGCTGGGACAGATATATGAAAAACAATACCTGATGGATAAAGCTATTGCCCAGTATGAACTTGCAATACAACTTGTTCCTGATTTCAAGGAGGCAAATTTTCGCCTGGGATTATTATATAAAAACTTTGGAAAACCTGAGTTGTCGCTGGAATACCTCAAAAAAACAGTGGAGCTTGACCCTCAGGAGGGTGATGCGCATTATTATATGGGTATCATATACCTCCAACGCAATGATTATGATAACGCCATAAAAAAATTCAACAAAGCTATAGAAATAATGCCGAAACACTCGTATGCCCATTATAGTCTCGGACTTTCATATTTCAAGATTGACAAACCGGATGAAGCTATAGAAGAATATAAACAATCCCTTGAGTTAAACTCCCGGGATACGCAGGCTCAAAACGCCCTGGGACAGGCATATCTTGCCCTGGGGGATTATGAGAAGGCAACCGGGTATTTTAACAATGTGCTTGCAATAAATCCCGGCGAGATTCAGGCACATTACAATCTTGCCAGAATGCATTTCAAATTCAGGAATTATGAAAAGGCAATATCTGCTTTCCGAGAGGCTTCACGACTGGAGCAATCGGAGAAAAATCGGCATTTCAATGTGGGGATGGAGCTTATCAGGGATGACCGTTTCGAAGAAGCAATCCAGGAATTGGACAACGCAGCCAAGGAAACTCCGGAATCCCGCCAGGATCTCTCCCAGAAAGCTAGTATGTTATTGCTTGCGACATCCGCTCTGGAACAGGCGCAAAATAATTATAAATATCGACAGTCATATGAAAAATTTGATCTCAGCATTAAAAGCTTTGTATCGCTTTTATCAAGGCTTGTGGATCAAAGGATTCCCGGGAAAAACGGGCATTCCCGCAGAGTGGGCGAAATAGCGGCCATAGTTGCGCCACATTTGAATTTCAACGAGGAGGAGACACAGTTAATCAAGATGTTGGGAATGCTTCATGATTCAGGAAAAATATTGATACCGGAACATATCCTGGCATCCGATCCCGGGAGAATAACAGCAGAGGATAATAGATTACTTCGCTCGCATCCGGAAACAGGGGCTGAGATATTGAAACAGATCCCCCTATTCGCTGAAAAAGCGGAATATGTTTTATGTCACCATGAAAGATATGACGGCAGAGGCTATCCCCGGGGACTCAAGGGAGATGATATTCCACTGGGAGCACAGATAATATGTATTGCGGATTACTGGGACAATCTGATAATACTGAAAAAATTCTCCCCTGCATCCGCACTCGATCATATGCTGGGACTCAGACTCAAGAAGTTCTCCTCGAATATTCTTAATTGCTTCACATCGGTTGTGGATGATTTGTTGTTGTTGTGATAATTGGGGACAAACACCTTTTTTCTGGAAAATTGACAAGCACAATAAAATGTGCTAACATATTATTAAAAAGTGAGGTAATGATGACCGGAAAGCAAATGATAAAGCTATTTAAAAAACATCACTGGAAAATCAAAAGAACCGAAGGAAGTCATTATATAATGTTTAAAAAAAAGAATAGAGTCAGTATTCCTCATCATACAAGGGATCTTTCAAAGAAAGCCGAGAGGAATTATTTAAAAGCGTTATCGGAGGCTGAATAGTATGAAATATGCGGCAATTGTCCATAAAGAAAAAGATGGAATATTTCTGGAATTTCCGGATCTTCCTGGATGTATGACAGACGGAAATTCAATAGAAGAGTTGAAGAAATTTGGTATGGAGGCTTTATCGGGTTATTTGAAATCTTTGATAGAAGATGACGAAGATATCCCGGAGTCTTCCCTTTCGAGCGGAGAAAATATTTTATGGTTTGAAATTCCCCCGGAATTAATTATTGCCATTCAGATTTTGAAAGAAAGAAAAAGACAGGGATTAACCCAGATGGGACTGGCAGAGAGGATGAAGGGTTCCCGCCGGACTGTGCAAGAAGTGGAAGGACTCAAGGGAAGCCCGACATTAAGAACTTTAAAGAAGATTGCAAAGGCATTGGGAAAGCAATTAGTGGTGAAGTTGATATAGTTATAGTTGATTAATTATATAATTTTTAATTTATTTAATTTATTGTTTTAATTGGGGACAGACACCTTTTTTCAAAAAACAGGTGTCTGTCCTTAATTTCCCTTAACTTCCTTATTGATATTATCAATATGGGTCAGAAGATCATTAATGGTTGCTTGTATTACTTGTAAACAAATCTTGGCGGTATCCTCATCCGGATAATGGGCCATCAGTCTCTGTTCATATGGATGAATGAGGTTCCTATAGCAACGAAGAGATGAACTGAAATCCTTAGCGTCGCTTTGAATCCAACCCAAATCATATGCTACATTTATAAACTCACTTAATTTCCAATCCCCAAACTTTTTGACTTTCCCCCTTTTATCTTTAGGCGAGCATTTAGATTTGTTCGCTTCTCTTGAGTATTGTGTCACTATAGAGAGGAATAAACCCTCGAGAATGCCTCCCATCATGACAATAGACGATAAAAAAGCCTCACCCTCAATGCATATTTTTACTTCCTTCCATCTTCTCTCCAGGATTTCGGATAATTCCTTGTCATTGCTTATTTTGAGAAAATCTGGAGTTGTAATGGCATAGATCTTTTTTTCCTCGGCTGGCAATATGGTGGGCTCAATATTTTGTATTCGGGGATTCGCGGAATCGAGGAAAATTCTCATTCCTTCCGGAGCCAATAATACGTTCAATCGTTTGATCGAATTGTTCAGGGGGGTTGGATCACCCGAGTATTCTTTTGGATCAGCCAGTCGTAAGATAATCTTTGACATTTCCAGAGGTTGAGAATTATATTCCTTTAACCTGTCCAATGTCCACCATTTACGAGTGGAGCCATCATGATCCACACAATTGATTCCAGCTGATCTGAAAAATTTCGGAATTTCATATCCTTTTCGATAGATAGGACCATTGTCCCCACAAATTAAATCCGCTAACGCTTCCAAGGTTTTTGGGTACAGCGACTTCATTGTCTGCACCCCTTTATCAAATTTTCATTAATGTACTTCTTATCATAAATCACTCATGATCAAATTGCTGGATCCGCCAGTTTTGGCACAAACCAGATAAAAGTGCCTACTCATATTTTCAAAATTATTTTCACTTGTTTCTTCATTCCCCTATTATTCTGTTCCTAATTACCATTTGTCATTTGGATACTGTAAATTCCCTCCCCTCCTTTTCCAAAAAAATCGTCCAGTTTTTTTCCTTTGGCATATGCCCAAAACAAAAGGGGCCAATTATCTTCTTATTGAAACCAAAGAAAGACTTTATCTCATAATATGCGCAAATATCACATAATGGTTTGTTACAGATTATGCAAGTCTCAATTTGCCTTCTATTATGCCAGATACATGAACCTGTACTCTTATAGGAAACACCTCTTACATATTCATTGGATGTGTTTATTTCTGCTAATTTATTTTTGTAAGTAATTGTATTGAATTTACTATTCTTTTCATCCATCTCTTTTTGGCATTCTATACAGGTGTATCTTTTTGTCAATTTTGTAATGTTTCCACAATGACCGATATTAAGAAAACCATCAGAGCCAACATAGTGGCAATGGGATTTAGATTCTTTGCTGCAATTAATACATATTGGACGATCACATTGGACACAGAACATAATAGATTGTTTGCCACAAATAAAACAAGGTTCTGTGGTATAATGAATTTCCCAATGTCCACATTTATAGCCACAGTAAGTACAATAGGCTCTTCTGTCATTCAAAATATTGCCGCAATTTAAACAGAGGGGTGCTCGCCAGTTATTTTGAATTTTTGGGTTTAGCAATATCCATTCTTTTCCCTCATAATGAATCCAAATTATTGATTTTTTAATACTTCTTAGATGGTATATAACTGATGGGGACATAATAATCTCCGTATTTTAGTATAAATGGGATAATTTTCTTTCCAGATTTTTGCATATAATTTAAGGGTTAAAAAAAGAATACAGGAATATAAATGTAATAATTTTTGTAGTAACAGAAAAATCCTCCCTAAAATTCCCTCATTGTATAAACAGGTGTTTGTTAGCATTATGATATCTGTGGAGGCAAACCGCATATGTATCCAAATCCTTCATAATCATAAAGAAAACTTGCATACCCTTCAACATCCCGGTCCTCGAGATCATCCACCGACATTTTTATGGCTTTTGATCTGATTTTTTTGACATGTTTTTCTTTCAAAGAATATTCATCCAGAATGCTTTGAGGCACGTCATAAAATTTCTCACCGGGGCCTTTGACTATAGTCATTAAATTAACCTCCAATTGGCTTGGCAATGCTTCTATATTGTTTTTCCGGAAATTTAATAATATTTCAATGAATCAGACAAACAGATAATAACAGGAATTAATTGAAATAAACTGATAACAGTTCACAAGAATCGATTCCTTTCTACAAGTATTATATAGTTTTCTAAATAAAATACTTGTGATCTCAATCACAAGTTATTGGATATGTTTATTTGCAGTCATTCAGCCCGGTCATTTGCAGGTTTGCATGGCACTCTGTTTCGTGCGGAATCAAAAAAAACATCAATACATTATTAATTAAATATTACGATCCAGCACTTTTAATGTTCGCTTCGTTTAAATCTCCGCGCCCTCTGCGAACTCTGCTGTGAATAGTTACATTCATTTTATCGGCAATTAAACATCATCTTTCATGTGTACGAAAGGGATAACCGACACAATAGTTCTAAGTATAACCCTGTACAAAGGGATTGTGCCAAAACATGTGATTTTATTAATAATGCCGACATAGCTTGATACTCTGACATTTTTTCCGTTTCTTTCCAGCCTGGTTATCTTGCCGAAAACTTGCGATGCTTTCACTGATTTTTCAGGAGCGGAAGATGAATCCGCTTTTGTAGTAAGGTATGTTTCCCCGGTCCTGATGACGGATCTGATAACCCGCCTGACAATAAGCGTGCCACCCTTTCTGAAATAAACAAGGTCTCCCACATTCATCTTATCAATAGAAGCTGACTTTACAGTGACAACATCACCCTTACGAATAGCCGGGATCATTGCATTATCTCGAATAGTCACTTTTAATGACTTTCCTTTTCCAAGAGCTCCCACGTTCTTACCGTATTTGGTTGCATTAAGCACTCCGCTATTTAGCTCATGGGAAAAATTATCTATAACCGGGTTGAGTGGTACATATCTGTTTCTCTTTTCCAAGTTGCTCCTCCTGTGATCTTATTCATGAATAAGATTACTTTTCCAGATAGCCCTTGCCAATTCAAGGTCTTCTGTATTTGTTATCTTGATGTTAAATTCGGAGCCTTCTACTGTTTTCACAGGAAAGCCCGCTACTTCAAGCACAGAGGAATCATCAGTAATTGAAATACTCCTCTTCACCAAAACCCTGTACGACTCCATCAAAACCGTTTTCTCAAAAACTTGAGGAGTCTGAATTCTTACTATTTTTGATCTGTCCAGTGTATTGACAACAAACCCATTGTCATCAATTCTCTTTATTGTATCACTGACTGCAAAAGCCGGTATAATGCCGGGAGTTGAATCAACGCTGTCAAGGATCCGCCTCAGGAGGGATTTACTTAGAAGCGGCCTTGCACCGTCGTGAATTACAATATATTCCCCCGGTGCATTAACAATACCTTCAAAAACAGAGTCCTGTCTCCTTTTTCCACCTCTTACCACTTTAATTAACTTTGGAATTGGAAATTTCTTCAACAAATTACTAATAATATCGAGAGCATCGGGAGAAACCGTCAAAATTATATTCTCAATTCTTCGATCCGCCGATATTGCTTCAAGGGTTCTTATAATGACAGGCTTGCCTGCAAGATCGGCAAACAACTTATCTATTCCCCGCATTCTGGTGCTTTTGCCCGCCGCGGGGACTACCGCCGTGAAGGTCTTGTTTTTGTCGTGGAGGGATTTATTTTTCGTGATTTTCACCTGACTTCTTTTTTTTTAGACCACCCTCGATTTGAGTGAAGGTTGGCCTCCCAACCAGCCTGGAAATGGTATGAAATCGAGAGCCTGCCCTAAAATCGAGACCGAAAGCCTCTCCTGCAGTGAGAGGTCTGAATAGTTACTACCTTTTTTTTGACTTTGGGGGATTATTTCTTGCCCTTGAAAATATCATTTTTCCCGCAACCGTTTGAATCACACTGGTTACTGTTGCATTGATCTTTTCTCCGATATGCCTTTTTCCATCTTCCACCACAATCATTGTCCCGTCATCCAGGTATCCCACTCCTTGCCCCGACTCCTTGCCCTCGCGTATAATTTTGACTTCCATCTCCTCGCCGGGAAGAACCACGGGTTTCAGAGAGTTTGCCAACTCGTTAACATTAAGTACAATTAATCCCTGGAGTTGGGCGACTTTGGCAAGGTTGTAATCGGTGGTCATCAATTCCGCTCCCAATTCCTGCGCCAGCTTTACAAGCTTGGTATCCACGCCCACATCATCATAATCTTTGTCATAAATCTGTATGCCGGGTTCTTTTGTCAGGTGGTGTAATACATCCAGTCCCCGACGACCCCGGTTTCTTTTAAGGCTGTCCGCCGAATCGGCAATTGCCTGGAGCTCATTCAAGACAAAACGGGGAACCGTCAGATCTCCCTCGATAAAACCGGTTTTACATATTTCCTGTATCCTTCCATCGATAATAACACTCGTATCCAGGAGCTTTATTATCTTTGATGAGGCAAACGGCATCCCCGGGCCGCCCTTGTTACTGAATAACCGGCCAAAACTCTTGACAAAGACCATTCTTGTTGCAAAAAATATTCCCAGGTAACCCCAGAAAATCGCAACCATCAGATATAGAAAAGGCTTGATGAATCTTCCGACAATCGCAATATCCTCGAACGGTATGAAGCCAAGTGCAAGGTTTATCAGCATTGCAATTATAAGACCGAATATCAATCCAACCGCCCCAAGGATCGTTTCCTGGAGAGATAACTTTTTTAAACCAAGAACAACAATATCGATTAACTTCATAAATAAATCGGAAACCAGGGGAGCAAGAGCAATTCCCATTAAAATTCCTACCATGACTAAAGACCAGAAGGTATGGGGTGTCTTTAGTGATGGATCCAAATCCTTGATTTTCTGTAGGCTTTGTCCGATCTGATAGCCAAGGAGCCCCCCGAATATGGAAAGTATAATATAAAACATGAATCGTATGAATTTTATCAAATCAGCATCTTCCTTTCCAGGCAAACAATAGAAAGAAGTACCTATTCAGACCTCGATTTTATACCATTTCCAGGCTGGCCGGAAAACCAGCCTCCACCCAAATCCTGGGGGTAGTCTGAATAAATACAGAAAGAATTATATAACTATTCCATAATCTACCCCATAATCCCTCTATAAGAGTAATTATATTCAAAATACTATTTTTGTTTTAATTTCTTTATTTGAAATTGCGCAAATTTTACCGCACCGGAATTCTTTTTGCTGAATTTTTTTATTACGGTCTCATATACCTTCAACGCTTGCTTTTTCTTGTCCGACTTCTCAAGAACACTTGCCTTTTGCATATATGGAGCAACACCATCAGGCTGAAGCTTGATTAATTTATCAAAATCCTTTACCGCTCCGTCAAGATCGCCCACATCCTTTCGCAGTTTTCCTCTCATGTAATAAACATCGGGATTGTCAGGAGCAAGGGCAACAGCCTTGTCCATACACTCCACAGCCTTCTGATACTTCCCCATAAGCATATATATCAACTTCAGGGCCAAATAGTTCTTATAATCTTTCGGATCCAGCTCGACAGCTTTCTGAATGTATTTCAAGCCTCCCTTCAAATCCCGGTCTTTCTGAATAAACAGTAAGCCTTTTATTCTGTAACCCTCAGCACTATCAGGCTTCATCCTCAGAAGCCTGTCGCATTCTTCAACAGCCCCGCTAAAGTTTTTTTGCAGAGCATACAACTTGACTCTCGCAAGAATTAGCCCGGTATTTGTATGATCAAGCTTATCCGCTCTTTTAATATCCTTTTCAGCTTTATCAAGATTATGATTCTCAAGATAAAGCTCGGCACGCTGGATATAAGGGTCAGGCGCATCAGGATTATTAAAAATAGACTTGTTAATCTGCGCCAACTTCTCGTAATCCTTCTTGCTGAATTTGCGCGGTCTAAGTTTCTTTATCTTTTTCCGGACAGGCGAAGATGTGGGACTGATGGAAGAGCCCGGTGAAGGAGGTTTGTGAGAAGAAATGACAACAAGAGGTTTCTTCGTCGGTGATTCGACGGGCTTGTTTCCCGGCGAGCACCCGGTTAACGTCAGAATCAGATAAGTAATTATCACAAGAAACATGGGCAAAAATCTCTTACCTGCAAATCGAGAATTAAACCCTGCCTCATTTTTACGACAAACAGAATTAAATTGCACTGATAAAATCTCCTTTATTCTCTATTCTCTGCGGCGAATAATCCCGTTTCATTAATCTCCACTTTCCGAAGTGATCTTTATAAACTCACTGTCTTTCCAATATTTCTTGAAATCCGGGTCTTTCGCCGCATAATCCTTCAGCTCGGGATCAAGCTTAATCGCTTTCTTCAGGTTTTCTATCACCATTTCTTTCCTGTCCATAAGGGCATAAACAAATGCAGTCCTGTAATAAAGCAAAGAGTTACCAGGAGAGACCTTAACCGCCGATTTCATAACATTTAATGATTGCCCATATTTTCCCTCCATTGAAAGGGATAGGGACAGGTTACTTAAAAAGTCTATATCACGGGGAAATTTCCTGACCGCCTCTTTATAAAGCTTTACCGCCTTTTTGAAATCCTTGTTTTCTATATAAAAAATTCCAAGATGCCTATAACCCTCTTTTCTTCCCCTGGAAACCCTGATCGCCCTCTTAAATGATTCTTCCGCCTTTTTGTTCTTCTTCAGCATCCTTTGTGCAATTCCAAGGTTTATCAAACTTGTACAATCTTCCGGATCGGTTTTAACCAGCTTTTGATATATCTTCTCAGCTTTCTCGTATTTTTGGAGCTTTATGTAGAGAATACCCAGCCTCCCGTACCCTTCCAGGTAATATTTCATCCTGTCAACCATATCCTCCAGTGTTCCGGCGGCTTTTATAATCTGACCGGTTCTCTCGTAATAAACTGCCTTCAGATATTGTGCCTGATAATCATCAGGCTTTTCTTTTAAAATAATCCCAATCTGCTTCTCCGCTTTCTCATATTTCCCGTTTCTCAAGTAAGCCCTCGCAAGTTGTCTTCGAGCTTTCAGGAATATCGGGTCTGCTTCTAACGCTTTCTCAAAATATTTCTCTGCATTGTTCATATCGCTGCCATAATATGATGTCAGTCCCCTGTTGAATAAATATATAGAATTACCGGGAGAAATATCAATCGCCCTGTCAAGCTGAGATTCAGCATCCTTGATTTTACCGCCGACAAGGTAGATAACTCCCATATTATTATGAGCATCTGCAAACTGCGGCTCCGCTTCCAGCGTCTTTGCAAAATATTTCAATGCCCTTTTGTTTTTTCCAATGCTTTTATATAACACGCCCAGATTATAGAGAATGAGTGGATTCCGGGGGTTTTTCTTTTCCAGACCAAGAAGTATTTTCTCGGCATCCTCGATATTTCCCCGATACATCTGCGTTATGGCAAGGTTGATGTATGCCTGTATGAATCCCGGCGACATATCAATACTCCTGTTGAAATAGAGCCATGCAAGGTCGAGATCCCTCTCTGAAAGGGCAAGTAGCCCCAGGTTGTATAACGCCTCCGGATTTCTGATATTGTATTGAATCGCCATGTGATAATTTTCTTTGGCAAGCTTGTTTTTATTTTGTAATCTGTAAAGAACTCCGAGGTTGTTATATGCCGATGAATATTCCGGGTCAATCTCCAGGGCTTTCTTGAAATACTTCTCAGCTTCATCAAACCTGCCGGTTTTTCTTGAGATTATTCCCAGGTCGTTATAAACTTCCTTGAAATCACCCGATTTTGTAATTTCAATCAGCTTTTTTTGGGCTTTCTCCAGCTTCCCCATATGAAGATAAACCGATGATATATTATAAGCATAAAGAGTATTCCCGGGATTTTCATCTCCCAGCTTCAGGAACATCCCCAGTGATTTCTCGAATTTTCCGGTTTTCAGGAATAACATCCCCAGATTATATTGGGCGATTTGGTTGAAAGGATCGATTCTGAGTATTTCTTTATAGATCACTTCTGCTTCTCCGGCATCTCCGCTTCTCTCAAGGGAATATGCCCGGTTGTACATCAAAATGATATTACCCGGCATCTTTTTAAGTGCGTTTTCAAAAAACTTCGAAGCTAAACGATCCTCTTCCCGGGCGATTAACATTATTCCCTTTCCTATTACCGCCGGAAGAAAACCGGGAGCTTTCAACAGGATATTATCATACATTATCCCGGCTCTTGAAAAATCTCCCATCTTGACCAGACAACGGGCGTAGAGCGATTTTGACGAAAGGAAATCCGGGTCTGCCTCCAGGGATTTTTCAATATGCGGCATTACTTTTTCAGGCCCCTTGCCCTCGTCCATCAGTTTACTTGCAAGAAGGAATTCTTTATATGATGCAGTTGACTTATATTTAATCAGATCAATGTTTTTCTCGATTGTAGTGTTGCTTAGTGAGTCCTTTCCGATTTTTTCCTGAAGCAGGCTGATAAGTTTCTCCAAAACATGAAAATCAAATGGACTTGTTGTCTTTACTTCGAATTTTGATATATTTCCCTTCTCAATGTTCAGAAGATAATAATCAACCGAGTCTTTCCCGATGTATCC
Source organism: Vulcanimicrobiota bacterium (assembly GCA_021107945.1). Lineage (GTDB taxonomy): Bacteria > Vulcanimicrobiota > JAJTBE01 > JAJTBE01 > JAJTBE01 > JAIORV01. The sequence continues at coordinate 20,890 of JAIORV010000082.1, forward strand.
TGTCAACAGGTAGTCAATATGATATTTTCGCAATTTATTTAAAAGTTTTTCAGGAATGTCTCTTGAGCCTAAATCCTTCAAATTAATAACAGGCATATTATCCGGCGGAATAACCGCAAGAAATCCCGGCGTCAGGTTGAAAAACAGGTTCATCCTGTCGGGGAGGATTTGCCTGCATTGATTTTCCTGCTCCGCCACATTTCCCTCATAGGGAAGGACTACAACTCTTTTAATTCTTCCTTTTTTTTGAGTATATGCGGATAAGTCATTAAAAAGATTGGATGAAACAAGAAAGAGAAACAAAAAAAATATGACAATTAATCCTTGCCTGCTTTTATTCTTCATATATATTCCTTTCATTTTCCGCCTCCCATATCCCTTTTCCCATATCCCCTTTCCCACTTCCCACTTCCCACTTCCCACATGATACACTATTTATGTCAATGGTCAAGAAATTTACAGGAGATCTTTAATTGAGGGAGTAGTTATATTAAGGTCAATTAATGAGCGGGAATGAACATTATTGCCGGTCTGATGTTCATAAAAGCATAGCGATTCAAGCTATATAATTTAGGAGTCAGGTAGTTTTTAGGCTGTTTCAACAAGTAACTCAATATGCTGGTTTCCTCATAGTTAAGCCGCTGAAGCGGCTTAGGGGGAGGCAGCTTTACATCAAGCCGCTTCAGCGGCTTAACTATGAGAACTTTCTTTCAGGAAGGTTCCCACAAAGCAATATAGCTGGCATTTCAGGTTAAGTAATGTTGTTTTTTATTGTAATTTCATAAAACCGCGAATCTACAACAAGCAGAAATGAGAAACCGGATTCGGCACTTGGGATATTGCCTTCGTTCTCGATACTTTGTGGTCTTTGCGGTAAAAAAGTGACATTAATAAGGAGCTAATATGGAAAAGCAAGATATAGGTGTTAAGGATTCCGCACCCGCAGGTGAAAATTACCCGCGCGATATTATCAAAGTGCGAAGCTTGACAAAATATTTCGCCACAAAAGCCGCCGTAAACGATCTGAACTTCAACCTTGAAGAGAAAGATGTATTCGGTCTTATCGGCCCCAACGGCGCAGGCAAAACCACAACATTGAGAATACTTGCCACCGTCTTGAGAAAAGATTCCGGTGAAGTAATCATCGACGATATCCCCCTGGAATATGACACAAACCATACAAGCCTTCAACAAATACGATCCAGAATCGGTTTTATGCCCGATTACCTTGGGGTTTATGACGATCTTCTTGTCAGTGAATATCTTGATTTTTTTGCACGGGCGTTTTACATAGAAGAAAAGATGCGCCCCTTCGTGATAAACGAAGCTCTTGAGATTACAGGTATCAAGGAGCTTGCGGAAAGGGAAATCGAGGGACTTTCGAGGGGAATGAAGCAAAGACTCGGACTTGCAAGAATCCTTCTTCACGACCCAAAGATTCTTCTCCTGGACGAGCCCGCCGCCGGGTTGGACCCCAGGGCGCGCGTAGAATTGCGGGAAATCATTAAGGGCCTTCGAAAAAAAGGAAAGACCATTATTATTTCATCGCATATCCTTGAAGATATCGAGGACTTTTGTAACAAGATAGGAATTATCGAGGACGGCCATATTATAAAACTTGAGGATATGGAGACTCTCAGCCGTCAGACGATTAAATACAAAATTTGCCGGGTGATGCTCCTGAAGAAAAAAGAAGAAGGTAAGGATTTTCTTGCCTCCAAGCCACTTGTCAAAAATCTTGTATGGGAAGAGGAAAAACTGAGATTTGATTTTCATGGCACTGACGAGGAATTGGCATCTCTATTGAAAGAGATGGTGAAACTGGATTTTGAAGTTCTCAGTTTCTCGAAGGAAAAACCCAGGCTTGAGGATGTCTATTTGAAGTTTACCGAGAGAAAACCGATAAAATAGAGGGAGAAAATTATGAAATTTGCCAAAGTAGTCGGCACTGTTGTTTCCACACAGAAAGATGAAAATGCCGAGGGATGGAAAATGATGATAGTTCAACCCCTGGGACTGGATTTCAAACCCAGGGGGGATTCCATGGTTGCAACGGATGCAGTCGGCGCAGGAGAGGGAGAGCTTGTCCTGCTTACATCGGGTTCTTCCGCCCGACAGACAAAGGTTACAAAAAACCGCCCCTGCGACCTTGTCATTGTTGCCATTGTGGATATAGTGGAAAAAGAGGGCGAAGTTATATTTAAAAAATTCGAAACCAAGGGGTTTGATTAATATGCATCCCGCAAAAATACTTGGAAGAGTGGTGGCAACTCACAAGGAAGACAGCCTGACGGGCGTCAAGTTGATTATCCTCCAACCCACCGACTGGGAGGGAAATCCTATCGACGATTACCTCGTGGCGGCAGATGCAGTTTCCGCCGGATACGATGAATTTGTATTTTTTGTCGAGTCCATGGAGGCCGCTGTCGCCTTTTCGAACGTCCCGCCCATTGATGCCTCGATTGTAGGAATTATTGACGGCGTTCAGCTTGACGATGAATATTACACAAGGAGTGTAAAATGAAACTTGCAAGAGTTGTCGGAAACATCTGGGCAACAAGAAAAGCTACCGTCCTGAAAAACAAGAGAATGTTACTTGTTCAGCCTATGGATCCCATCAGCGGAAAGACTCATGGCAAAGTTATGATGGCGCTTTGCGATAAGATCGACGCCGGAATCGGGGATGTCGTCCTGGTAATGGATGAAGGCTCCTCCGCCGGGCAAGTTCTTGGAATCAACAGCAGACCTGTAAGAACATTCATTTTCGGAATAGTTGATGAGCTTGAGAAGGATGGAAATATCGTAAAATACACATAACAATTGGCAAACCTAAAGGTTTGAGCTACGGCATTGTGTTATCGCAGGAACGTAGCGCGGGTTTTTAAACCCGCCAATCCATTACACTACATATAGGAGGTCCGGAGGGCAAAATGCAAAATTTAAACATATAAAGGGATTGAGTGATATTCTGTAAATAAAAATAATGTTATGAAAATATATCTAATCAGACATGGAGAATCCATATACAACAAGAACGGTATTCTCCAGGGACATATTGACATTCCCCTCTCGGATAAGGGCAGGGAACAGGCGATAAAAACCGCGGATAGGCTCAAACATGACATAAAGAAAAACGAGCTGAAGGTGGTTGCCGTTTATTCCAGCGATCTCAAAAGAGCAACACAGACCGCTCAAAAAACAATAGACATTTTGAAGGATGACGGACTTGATTTTCCCATACATTACAGGGAGAATCTCAGGGAGATATTGTTGGGAGTATGGGAAGGAAAAACAAAGAATCAGCTTTACTCGGAGAAAGAGAAGGACGGAGTTTCCCTTTTCGAAAAATGGATCAAAAATCCCGAGTCGATAGTTCCGGAAGGAGCGGAGGCAATATCTAATTTTTACGATCGCGCAATAAAGGCACTATCGGAAATAATATTTGCTTATAAAGAAAATGTCCCGGATGGAAAATCGGCAATCATAGTATTTGCTCACGGCGGTGTTCTGTCGATGATCCTCAACTATATTTACGGCAAGGATCCCGCTAACTTCGTCCGTTTTGCATTCCCCAACGCAAGGGGGTTTGTCGTTGAATATGAAGGCGAAACAGGGGAAATAAATGAAAGCCTTCGTGGTAATTATAGGTCCAATCTAATAAACAATATCAGGGGTTGGTGGAATGTTTAAAACGGGAAGTGGGAAATGAGAAAAGGGAAAAGAGAATAGAATCGCCTTTGAAAAAGACTCCTACCAAACTTCTCCTTAAGTATTATCCTTTTAGATCTGCGGCAAGACGCTGCAGCCACGGTCTTTGGCGGAAGATCCGTTGTAGATTATTCTTATCCACAATAACTCCATTGGCGATCAGGGAAGAAAGATTCTGATAGATATTCAAGGCATTTTAATGTTTTTGAAGAAGAGGGCCTGCCAGTCTGTGCCAAAAACATATCAAGAATCAATTCTAAAATATCTTCTGTTGGAGATCCTAAATTGACTTTAACTCCCAATTCCCTTAGTCTGCTCATAGTATTTCCTCTCTTAGTCCTCACTTCCCTTATGAGATTGACGTGAAAAACAGTTGGAAGAATTCTTCCAGTGAAGAGTTCAAATAAAGTTGCTCCCAGTGAATGTATATCAGCTTTTACTGTTACGAATTTTGGATTGAGTGCTTGTTCAGGTGCCATGTATTTTATTGTTCCAAGGCCTTTTTGGAAGGTATGTGTAAAAGTCCCGGTGGCAAGTTCCTCTTTAAAGTCTCCCCATTTTACTATTCCAAAGTCTCCCAACTTGACAACCTCAGGTATTTGATAGGGTCTCACCTTTGAGATGAATATATTTGCAGGCTTGACATCGCGGTGAATCAATTTCTTTGAATGAAGATAAACCAAGGCAGACAGAATGCCACATGCAATGTTCAGCTTTTGTTCTGTTACGTCATTATTTGTTGTCTCCTTTTCAAGTTTCCTTATTAAGCTTTCCAAAGTTATTCCAGGAATATATTCCATTATAATAAATGGATTGGCTGGATAAGTCTCCTTAAAGCATCTAGCGCCACTGTTATCTTCATATGAAATAATCTCTACCAAATTTGAATGATCAAGGTTTATCCCTCTTTTGCCTTCATTGATAAATCTTTTTCGAATATCTTCCAATGAAGACTGATCAATATATCGGAGTTCTGGTGCCAAGAATTTGACTGCAACAGTTTTATCGCTCTTTATATCTTTCGCCTTTCTTACGACACCAATAGCACCATCACCAATTTTTCCTCTGAGCATATATTCCTTCCCCATTGAGGAAAATCTTTGTCCGTCCTCACTCTTGAAATTATCTCTTGATAATAACATAAAATCGTTCATTATTCTGCCCTCTCATCTTGTTGTTGCATCTTTTATGGAAACTTCTTGCCCTGATCTTATTATTGTTGTTGCTTTCTTTAAAAATTTGTTACTCGGAATATCTGCTTCGGTATCTTCCAACCAGGACTCTTTTGCTTCGTTACTCCTTTAAAAACTCTCTCATCTGCCATCATATGTATCATCTTTTTTTCCTTCCCCTCCCTCCAAACATACACTAAATTCAGGGAAGAAAACTGTCTCCTTTATATTAACACAGAGGCCCTCTGCATCCTCCGCGGTGAATAGCCACAAACAGTTACACGAAATAAAGTCTCAATCGCCTTTGCAGAAACTCGCTCTTCTTTACCGCCTCTTTAAGAATCCATTGTACATTATTTTTATATTTGCTGGAGGGGTAATCTTTCAGGAAACTCTTTGCCTCTTTTTTCGCTTTTGAATACTTTTTCATTCTCACAAGGCATCTTATCCTTCGATAAAGGGCATCGTCAACAATGTTTGCACCGGGGTATTTTTTTAATATTATACTATACACACCCGCCGCCTCGTTCCACCTGCGATCCTCCTCCAGGCTTATTCCATCCATAAACAGCGAGAGGGGTTTATAATTGTAATCCGAGTTCTCCCTTATAAACTTCATACGTCGGTTGGCGCGCCCTATATAAATATTCCCCGTGGAAAGCCCCTGATTGGCGGCGATTTGTTTTGACTTTGCCAGGACTTTCTCGGCACTCTTATAATCCTTCTTTCTCTGCTGGAGTATTAACGCCTGGTTCTGAGCGGCAGGGACCGATACCGCGCTCCCCGGGTATCTTTTTGCAACATCGCCATAAGCTGACATTGCCCTATCGTATTTCTTCAATTTTGTCTCGTATGTTTCACCGATCTTGAAAAGAGCCTGGGGCGTGTAATTATTTGAGGGATATTTCCTTGCAAAATTGTAAAGTCTGGATATGCCTTCCTGATATTTTCCTATTTGAATATATGAATACCCAATCCAAAAGTAAGCTTCCACATAAGTTGTATTGGGGTATTTCTTCAGTAACTTATCAAATGTAGCTATTGCCGATCTCCATTTTGCCTGGAGACAATATGAATTTCCTTTCTCCCACAATTCCGTCTGTGATTCCGATTTTGCAAGAACAGGAGTAACTCTAAGAAAAAGAATAAGGATAAGAAAAATGAAAATTAACCGGGGAAGTTTATCCCGGCTTATTTCCATATTAACATTTTTCATTTTTATCACTCTCTATTTCCCAATTTCCTTTGTTCGCTCAATAAGACCACTGCTTATTACTTTCCTTTTTAAACTCTGAATTCCCGCAGGCTTAATATTCATAACCTCATTTGTTATACCCTGCATAGTTTTCGTATGCCTTCTCAACAGAGGATCCCTTTTAAATCTCCTGGCGTTGCAGTTGAGGCTTTCCACATAATTAGCCCTCGAAAGCTCATTCCTTATAAGCTTAAGTCCGGTTTTTGTTTCAGCCATGGACACAATCTTTATAAGAACAACCTCGGAAGTGGCAAGGTAGTCGCTTACCTCGACGGATTCCTTCACGGTTTCCTCTCTGGCGTCGAAGTCATCGAAGGATTCGGAGACAGGTAATCCGTCTTCGTCTTTCTTTTCATGCTCGACAGCTTTTCTTCCACCTCTTGCGAGCCCTCCTCCAGAACTTTCACCGGCGGGCGGAGCCGGTTTTGCCGCTAATCTCGGCGCAGGAGGAGCGGCAGGAGCCGGTCTGGGCGCTCGTCTGTAAAACTTATCGATTCCTGTCGATTTAGCGGGAACGCTCCTTCCCTTTTTATCCGATTCACCGGACAAAGCGCCCTCAACGCCGCGTTTGGGCGCAACTCTGACCCGTGATTTTGTTGATTCTCTTTTAACTGCTTTGGGCTTTATAGGTTTTGGACGCGCCATTTCAGGAAATGTCTTATAACCGGAAACCTTGCCGGCTGTTATGGGTTTTTCATCGTCTCCGGCAACTCTCCCGTTGCGGGATGCACTTCCTACAGATGCCGCCACTGGTTTCTTTTTGGGTAATGCCTCAACTCCGGAATCGGACGGTACAAATGGAGCGGAAGGCTTATCAGATTTGACTGCCGGACCCGGGGGTTTTCCGGCAACGGTCGCCTTTCTTCCCTCAACAAGCTCTTCTGCTACAGGCTCCTTCATTGCAAGTTCTCCCGGGGGTGCAGGTTGCGCCACTCCAATGTCCTTTTCCTTCGCTTCTTCGGGAACGGTCTTCTTTTTGTTTTTCATTGCATCTTCCATTGTTTTATCGGTAGTCCTGATATCACTCGCAGGTGTTGATATTTCCGCTTGATGCCGGGGAAGAGTGGCGGTTTTGTTGGAAAATATTATCTCCCACACAAGGGGAAATGCAATTATCATCATGATAGCAATTGCGGCAAGTGCCCATTGAGTCTTGTTGAACCCTGCGAAAATATTCCACCAGGAACGGGGAGCGGAGGCTTTTTCAATCTTCTCCGACAAGCGCGCATCGAATCCTCCCCAGTAAGCTTCATCCGGCAGAGGCTCCTCCATCTCGTGCAGGATACCATCCAGCGATTTCATCTCCGAGACAAGCGCGGCACACTTAGAACAGGAGTCCGTATGCTCCTCGAACTGTTTCATTTCCTGGCTCGAGAGCTCTCCGTCCAGATATCCGCTTATTCTATTTTCAATATCATTGCAGTTCACAAATACCCACCTCGGGTTAATTTAGATAAAACTATTCAAACCTCTCACCAACTGTAGGAGAGGCTTCCAGCCTCGATTGTCGTGGCAAGATGCCACTCCAACAAAGGGGGGGCGAATGCTTAAATTTGGATATACTCTTTAAGCAAGTCTTTCAACTGACTCCGGGCTCTGTTCAGTCTTGACATTACAGTCCCGATGTTACAATTCAGAGTATCGGCAATTTCCTTGTATGAGAGTCCGTCAAAAACACGCAGAACAAGGGTAGCGCGATATATGGGAGTGAGTTTCTGCATCGCGGCGAGAATCTTTCCGTCCCGCTCGGTACGCTGAAATGTAGCTTCAGGATTGAAGGGATTATTATGCTTTACCGGTTGCATGTAATGCTCCTCCATCTCCGCTTCCAGAGATCTGTCTTTCCTGCGTTTTTTCTCCCTTTTCAGGTAGTTGATAGTAAGATTGACGGCTATACGATGAAGCCAGGGGTAAAAGTGATACTCCTCTTTATACTGATGAATGTTAGTATAAAGTTTCAAAAAGGTTTCCTGAAGCAGTTCATCGGTAATATGATGACTTCTTGTCATCCTGTAAATCTTCGAATATAACCGCCTCTTATAGCGGGAAACAAGAACATCGAACGAATGCCTGTCTCCCTGCTTTACCTTTTTGGCGAGCTCCTTATCGTCTAATTCCATCAACTATCCTTGAGTCCGGGCTTTCGCCTTGTAGTTTTATACATGATGCATTAAATTATATTCCATAAAAAATAAAAATATCCCCTTTTTTTCACATGGATAACGAATGGCGCTTTCATTTTCTCCTTTCTTTTATCCATTTTCCATTTTCTATTTTCCATTATCCTTCAGCGAAGAATCTCCTGAATATTTGCATGGAGGAGATAGAATTGGTTCGATGAATAATCACCATTGTTTAAACAAATAAGGAGGATAAAATGCTGGATATTAACTACAAACAGGTTGCAAAAACAATAATTAATGATTCGATGAAATTAAACGAAGATGATGTCGTCTGGATACTGGCGGGTGATCATAACCTGCCCCTATGCGAGGAAATCGGAATACAGACGTGGAAAATTGGAGCTTTCCCAATAATAGAAATGCAATCGGATAATCTCATGAAAAGAATGTACAAAGAGACGCCGGATAAATATCTTAAAAAACCCCATACCGGCCTGGCAAATATCAGGAAACACATTACAGCATTTATTTATATGGAGCCTTTGAAGGATCCCACCACGCTGGAATCGGTTCCCGCTTATAAAAAAATCGCATACATGACATCCGCCATGCCGGCGAAAAAAGTACTTTGGAATGGGGATGTAAAAGTTTCGCTTTTTCTTTACCCCACACCGGAGATGGCAAAAGCATACAACGTGTCGTGGGAATTTTATCACGATCGTGTATGGGGCGCTATTCAGATTTCCCCGGATGAGTTGTACCGCGCAAGCAAACCCATAAAAGACTTTCTGACAGGCAAGAAAAATATTCATATAACATCTCCCAAAGGCACTGATTTACGTTTTTCTATAGAAAACAGGGGAATACTTTTATGCACGGGTGAGGATCTTGACGAGAACCGCGAATTGGGCGACGCAAACCTGAATATTCCAGCGGGAGAGGCATTCACATCAATCGTGGAAGATTCCACAAACGGAGTTGCCGTTTTTGACAAGGTCTTTGTCGATGGTACTTGTGTTGATGATCTCAGACTTGAATTCAAAGATGGAAGCGCAATATCATTCGATGCCGCTTCAAACAAGGATAAATTTGGAGAGTTTTTCAACTCACTCAAACCCAAAGATAAAATAGCGGCGGAGTTTGGAATCGGAACAAACCCTGCAGTAAAGGGAGTAATAGGATGCCTTCACACCGACGAGAAAATAGCAGGCACAATCCACATCGCCATAGGGTCCAACCTTATGTATGGCGGTAAAAACGAGACCCCTCTGCATTTTGATATGATTATGCCGGGACCGACAGTTGTCGCCGACGGTGAGACAATGATGAACGCAGGACGGCTAACAATTAACGGATAACGGAGGCGAAGGTATCGAAAAAATATATCAACCGCGAAGACACGAAGTTCACGAAGAAATTTATATTAAAAACTCCGTGTTCTCCGTGGCTTCGTGGTAAAATATCCCATTTCCCGTTTCCCACTTCCCCCTTCTCGTTCACAGCAAAACCCCGGTGTCGATACCTTCAGCACCGAACCATACTTCAACATCCATCCCGGATATATCTCCCAGGTATTCCTTCGCCGACCCATGGCTTATCGATATCTCCAGCGTGTCATAACTACCGATGATCGCCAACAGCTCACCGGGGACGGACTCTATGTAAGACCTGTTGATCTGATGAACCATATACCCACCGATTCTCACCAATCCAATCTTCCTGTCTTTCAGGAGCGAGGCCTCTATATTTGTTATCAGGTTGCCGAAATGATCCGCAAACAACACCCGTCCCCTTATAAGATGTTTCCCCACATGGGGTTTAGGGAAATCTATCTTTTTATATTCCTGTATGTGAGGACCCAGGCAATGAAGAGGAACACCGCTTGAGATATGCGCGGCGGCGGGAGAGAATACATCCCTGCCGTGAAAAGTATCCGACACGGGAGCAAGCATATACTTGGGATTGTTTATCTCAACCATTTCACTGATTTCCTTGCCCGCAAGCACAAGGGACAGAATCCCGTTATCGGGAGCGATGAAATAATAATCCCTCGTCTTTGCCACAATCGCCCCGCGGGATGTGCCCACGCCGGGATCAACTATCACTGTAAATATGGTACCCGACGGAAAATAATGGAAGACTTTTGATAAAATAAAAGCCGCCCGGACAACATCCTGGGATCCGATCTTGTGGGTTATATCTATCACATGTGTACCGGGGCTTATGGTGGCGATGACGCCCTTCATTACACCCACATACGGGTCCTCGTTACCGAAGTCGGTTAACAGAGCTATTGTTCCTGATTTCATCATTTTATTCCCCCATTATCTGCACTATCAGTGTGCGATTCCTGTTCTTATTATCAAAATCCACGAATATTATCTGTTGCCAGGTACCCAGAGTCAATTTCCGATCCACAAAAGGAACTGTAATCGAGGGACCCAGTATTGACGCCCTCATATGTGAAAACCCGTTTCCATCATGCCACCTGGCATTGTGGGCATAGAAATCATCCTGAGGAACCAGTTTCTCCCAGAACTTCCTGAAATCCTGAACAAGACCGCTTTCGTATTCAATTGTAGTTATTCCGCCGGTTGCCCCGGAAACGAAAACCGTTACAATACCTGACTTCATTCCCGAATCTCTCACCTTGCGGGAGACCTCCCCGGTTATATCGTGAAGATCACAAAATCCCTCAGTTTCAAGCTGAATCTGCTCAGTCTTTACCATGCATTTCCTTCCATTTCTCTACAATATTTACAAAGTATTCATGAAAACGCGAATCCCCTGCTATTTCCGGGTGGAAAGACGTGGCAAGAAGGTTGTCCTGCCTTACGGCGACAATATTATTCTCAAACCTTGCAAGAACATCCACCGTGCCGTTCACACATTTTATTATAGGAGCGCGAATAAAAACGCCGTGAAAAGGCCTCTCTCCGATTTCCGATACATCCAGATCCGCCTCGAAACTTTCAATTTGCCTGCCGAATGCATTCCGAATGGTGGTAATATCCATCAGCTCAAGCAGGGGCTGGCCGGGAAGACCGTCCTCAACTTTTTTGCTCATCATTATCATCCCGGCGCATGTGCCGAACATGGGAAACCCGGAATTCCCCTTCTCTCTGAGAGCTTCAAGCAAATCATACCTGTTAAGCATCTTCCCCATTGTTGTTGATTCTCCGCCGGGAATTATAAGCCCGTCTATATCCGCAAGTTGATCCTTCAACCTGACCTCGATAGTTTCAATTCCCATGGAATCAAGAATCTGTATATGTTCCTCGAAAGCTCCCTGCATGGCAAGGACGCCAATTTTTAGTGGTTTTTTACTCATTATTATTCTCCGTTTACCCTCTTTTCCATTTCGCCATGTACGAGATGCTTTATTGACGGCCAGCATGAAATCGGTGGCGGGTTCAGTGCATACTCAATTGCGACGGCGGACATTTTATCCAGAATCCATTCGTAATAGTGAGGCGTTACAACATCTGGTCTCGAGTCGGGAACCTGGTTGCAAAAATCTATAGCATAGGGAACGCCGTCTTCAATTGCGAATTCCACGGAGTTCATATCATAATCCAGCACCTCACAAAGTTTAATCGCCTGATTTACAACAATCTTACCCATTTCCGGTGAAAGATGCTCATGATCCACGATATAAGCCGCCTGCGACGGGTCTTCCTTATGTCCGGGATTATACCTGATTGGCATGACATACTTCTTGCCATATACAAGCACCCGTACATATTGCTGGAAATTGATGAATTCCTGTAGGGTCATGACCGTAGTCCCCGATTTGTCATATGCGTCCATAAGCTCATCCATATCATGAACGATATAGACATCTCTCCACCCTCCACCTTCCGAGGGTTTTAATACGGCAGGAAATCCCCCCACTTGCTCGATAATCTCTTCCCACTTCAAGGGGAATTCCAGGTTTTCAAGATCCGAATCCTCGAATCCTTTGGGGTGATCTTTTGTGGGAATTAAAACCGTGCGTGGAACTTTGACCCCAATTTTCCGGGCGACTCCGTATGCAAAATATTTCTCCAGGAAAAATCTGAAGGGATTGTTGATTACATATGTGCCGTTTAAAAAGGCGTTTCTTGTATAATCGCGAAAATAGGGCAGGCAGTGGGAAATCCTGTCGATAATAACATCATAGGAGCATTTTTCGCCTGCGCCAACCGCTCCCGTCTTTATCATCTCCGCCCGTACACCCTTTATATTTTTTTTGTTAATGGTTTCAATGAGATCATACGGAAAAGGTCCCTCCGTTCCGTGAAGTATTCCTACAAGTTTGCCCATATCTACTTCCTTTCTGAGTCTCACTATAAACTAAGCTCCGATTTATATGTGGAATTATCAATCAAATAGTACACCATAAGATAGTTTTTGTGCAAGTGGATATCCATAATTCCAATAACTATTCACCACAAAGAAGCAAAGCGCGCAAAGAAAATTATTTTTAACCTCTGTGGTCTCTGTGTCCTCTGTGGTGAAAAAATAAATTCCTCATCATTCCTCACAATACGTTTATCGGGACGAGGATGTCCCTCCTACACATCCGGCATTCGCAATCCATCCTTCATCAGTATAATTTCCTTAAAAAACTCCGTGTTCTCCGTGGCTTCGTGGTGAAAAAAAAATGTCACTAATAACTGAAAAAGCCTACTTCTCAACCCTCGTAACATCAAACATACCCTCGGGACCTACAAGCAAAGCTTTCTTGATATTACCCGATTTATCGACCTCGAAAAACAAAGTTCTGTCGGGAAGATTTTCTATCTCGAAGCGATACTTCCTGACGGGTACCACCTTCATTGTCAGGTCGCCGGGGAATGTGACGTTCAGGTTATCGTTTTTAAACCATATTTTCAGGGGCTGCCCACGGAGTTCATAATTACCGATGAACTTTTTCAGATATCCCTTTGTTTTCAGTTCTTTCGAAGGCTTTTTCTTGAATGAAATCGGATCTATTCCGGACTCAAGGGGCGTGGATAATGAGCATATATACCCGTCTATATCAGTGTGGAATTGAATTGCTATGGGTATTTCTCCCTTTCCTTTATTCTGAAAAACATCATAGTGGTAATGCTCAAGGTCCAAGTCTATGAAGTGGAATTTACCCCCAAGCTTGTTTCCTTTTTTCACGACTTTCACAACGCCGTAACCGGGATTTTCATACTCGCCTACATAATCTTCCAGAGGATGCGACGGTTTGGTGTTTTTCATCTTGCATGGATCCTCTTTTTTCTTTCCCTGCTCTTTTACAATCTTTTTAGCAGCTTCCATCATTTTAGACAACCTGTCATTCCAATCGATGGGCTTGAGCTTCAGCAAGTTGTCAAACACCCTGTAAGCTATCGCTTCCGAGCCCATATGCTGACCGTAGTTCAAGTTTGTAAGAATAACAACTCCCATTTTATCTTCCGGCATCAGGCATATAAGGGCGTAAAATCCGTCAATTCCACCGTTATGCCATACGAGATTGTGATTGCGATAGTCCTGAACCAGCCAGGCAAATCCGTAGAATTTATCGCCAAGCTCGGAAAATCTCTTCTTTCCCGGAATCGGTATTTGTGGCGAATGCATCAGGTCAAGGTTTGATTTTGATATGAATTGCTTCCCGTCAACTTTACCGTCGCCGGTGTGAAGTTTTAGCCATTTTGCCATTTCATTTACACTTGCGTTTATTGATCCCGCTGGACCTATGGCATCCAGGCTCCTGTATGGGATCAGCTTTACCTTCTCATCAATAATCTTATAGGCAAGTGCGTGATCCGGGCTTTTCTTCATCTCCTCCACGGAGAAGCTGCAATTTTTCATACCCAGGGGCGTGAAGATCCTCTCATCCACGAACTCCTCCCACGTGCCGTTTGAAAGCTTACCCACAAGATAGCCGGCGGTCATGTACATCTGGTTGTTATACTGCCATTTATTCCTGAAACTTGCACTGGGCTCCAGATATTTCAGGTGATCATATATCTGTTTCCTGGAATAATCCGTGCCGTACCAGCTCAGGGAGTGCCGGGGAAGTCCCGTCCTGTGAAGAAGAAGGTCTTTCACCGTCGCCTCTTTTGTCGCCATGGGATCGTAAAGCTTGAAATCGGAGAGGTACTTGATAATGGGCGTATCCCACTTGAGCTTTCCCTCATCCACCAGCAGCCCGGCGCACATTGAAGTGAATGCTTTTGATGTCGAGCCTATCGCAAAAAGCGTGTCGGGAGTCACCTTGAGATTTTTCTCCACATCCCTGTATCCAAATCCTTTTGCATAGACAACCTTGCCGTCTTTCACCACGGCAATGGCAAGCCCGGGGATTTTCCAGTCCTTCATTGTTTTCTCGATGTAAGAGTCAAGGTCTTTCAGCTCCGCCGATGTTTTAACAGTTTCCGCCGTTGCAATCGAGAAAGACAAAAGAAGAATAAGTGATACCAACAGTGTGATTCTTGAAATTTTCCTCATTATTTCTCCCTCCTTATAGTTTTTATTGTTTTTTTCAACGCAGAGATCGCGGAGTTCGCAGAGATTTTTAAGGTTAAACCACGAAGGCACGAAGGACACGAAGAAAAATATCGAATAAGTGTTATTTACCACAGAAAACACAGAGTACACGGAGGATAAATTTTATATGAGGAACTTCCCCCCGCTTGCGGGGGGATTGAGGGGGGACTAATCCATCCTCCGTAATCCGCTATCCGTCCTCCAGCCTCCGTTTTCCGTTTTCTGTTATCCCTTTATCGGGACGGGGACGTCCCTCCTACAGATCTGACCTCCGTCCTCCATTCTCCGGCTTCCGCAATCCAGATTTTGTTCTCTTAATCTCCAGATTTTTTGAAATACAAAGATCCTCCGGCCGTTATAATCACGCCTCCCGTTACATTTCCAGATTTATCAATATTGAACCTCAGTCGCTGATCGGGCGCCTTCTTAATCCTGAACCTGTTTCTTGTCACAGGCTCGATTTCATACTTGCCCCTGCCAGGAAAATCAACCCAGAGGCTTTTGTTTTCCAATCTCACGGTTATCCTATTACCCGCCATCATGTAATCACCGACGTATTTTGACAGGTATTCAGCCATCTTCAAATCGGGAGACGGGATCCTTTCAAATTTCACAGGAAATCCCACATTTATCGTCAGGGAGTCAATATCCCCATGCACATCGGCATGATACTGCAGTTTCAGGTTCGTAAAATTGACAGATCCCACTATATCCCGTGATATCAACAGGAATGTGTCGTAATGGTAATGGTGGAGGTCAAATATGAAGCTATGGAATTTCCCGGAAAGCTTTTTCTTCTTTTGCCTTATTGAAATTTTACCGTACCCGGGGTTTACAAAATCACCTGAATAATCGGCAATCGGATGGGATGGGCTTGTTTTCTTCAGCCTTGCCGGATCATCTTTAACCGTTTTTTTAATCTTTCCGTAATCCTTACCTCCTATAGCCTTTAAATACCTCCCATTCCAATCAATGGGATCGAGCTTAAGTAACTTATCAAAAACCCTGTATGTGATTATATTAGGAAGCCTGTTTTGTGTGAAGTCCAATGATGACAAGACGACAACACCGATTTTTTTACCGGGCATGAATGAAATGCCGGAATGGAAGCCGTCAACGGATCCTGTTCCTGTGATAATCCGGTTTCCCCTGTATTCGAGAGCCGCCAGACCGGGGCATGCAAATACATCGCCAATCTTACCGCCGGATCCACTCTCGATGATAATTTGAGGAGTACGCAACATTTTAACGCTTTCCGGGGAAATTATCCGATTTTGTCCAACTTTTCCCATATTTATATGCAGAAGCAGGTATTTTGCCATATCATTCGCGCTGGAGTTGATTGAGCCGCATGGACCCATCTCATCAAAGCTCCTGAACTGGATTTCTTTTGCTTTTCCGTCCTTTATGCAATATGGCAGGGAGTAATCCGGCGATTTCTTTATTTCCTCAATTAAAAGACTGCTATTCTCCATGCCAAGAGGACTGAAGATCCTTTCCCTTACAAAATCCTCCCATGTCCCGCCTGAAACCTTTCCCACAAGGTACCCCGTCGTCATGTACATCAGATTGCTATACAGATATTCCTCCCGGAAGCTCCCTCCGAATTCCAGGAATCTAAGTTTTTCATATATCTCCCGCCGGGTTAAATCCGCCCCATACCACATACATGGATGTCCCATCATCCCGGTTCTGTGAAGGAGGAGATCCAACGGTGTGGATTCCTGTGTGGCAACGGGATCCTTTAGCCTGAAGTCGGGGAGGTAACTTATAACGGGCTTGTTCCATTCCAGTTTACCGTCATCCACCATGAGCCCGACGCACAGGGCGGTGAACGATTTTGTAACAGAGCCTATGGGGAAAACGGTATCCGGAGCAACCTTCAATTTCCTCTTTACATCCCTGTAACCGAACCCTTTTATATATATGATCTTCCCGTCTTTCACAATCGCAATGGAAAGCCCGGGTACTTTCCAGTCTTTCATTACCTTCTCTATATAGGAGTCAAGGTCTTTCAACTCCGCCGGTGTTTTAACAGTATCCGCCGTTGCAATCGAGAAAGACAAAAGAAGAATAAGTGATACCAACAATGTGATTCTTGAAATTTTTCTCATTTTCCCCTCCTTATAGTTTTTATTGTTTTTTTCAACGCAGAGATCGCGGAGTTCGTAGAGATTTTTAAGGTTAAACCACGAAGGCACGAAGGACACGGAGTTTTTTTAGATTCTTCGTGAACTTCGCGTCTTCGTGGTGAACACATGTTTTTTCGACAGTCTCACCTCTGACCTCCGTTATCCGTCATCCGTTTATATATTACAAATGTAAGCTGGTCCTGGAATTCTTCTATCTCCATCTCCGGGTTTCCATTTTCCTCCAGGAGCTTGATCGCCCTGGGAATGCCCTGTCCCAATTGCTCAACAAGGCCGGCGTCGTATAGAAATTTCATAATTACAGGGTTCCTGTGATACGCAATCCCGAGCTTCATGCCCTCTTTGGTGATTGTATTTGGTATTCTCCCCGGGCTTGTTATCTCTATCCTGTCATCAAAAATCCAGACATATATCTTGCTTCCCATTATTGTATAATCCCTGTGGGCAAAGGCATTTACAACTATTTCCCTGAGGGCGTCGAGGGGATAATCATACAGATCTTTTCTCCTGACACCGTTTATGACCATTTCATGCCTGTTTGCAATGTAAAGGTAATTCATAGTATTCTCAATATTCCGGAGAATCCCTGACTCGAAAACCTTGTGGTTAACTTTTTCGTCGGACTTTTCCCTGCCGCTTACATGAATCACTCTCACTCCCGCCTGAGGCAAGAAACTAGAGACATTTTCACCGAATAAAAGCAGACCCGCAATTGTGGGGGATTTTGTCTCCCTGTCGATCAGGTCAAGATTTGAAAGAACATTCTCAACTTCATCAAAAGACTTTCTTCTGAGATCGATTTTTCTGAACTTCTCGAAATACTGTTCAAGGAATCCCCGTTCGAAGTCATCAAACCGGGAATTTGAAACGGGAATGATCTCATAATGTATGTTTTTTGAGGACTGGAACAACCTTTGTAATTCATCTCTATCGGTAATTTCTTTCGTCTGTGCTCCGTACCTGTTGTAAAATACCTTCACCGTTTGCCTTTTTCCGTCAATAGTTACTCTTTCCTCGATAAAATATGGCTTGTTATATCCGTTCTCTATTTCAATAATACCCACTCTTTTATTGCCGATTACAATCTCATAATATGACGGGTTTATCCTTGGCATTATGAGATCGGTACACAAGTTGAATATTCTGTCGTTGTTATCATCCCTCGTCATTCCGACGATATTCCCATTATCATCGACTCCCAGCAATATTATTCCGCCCCTGTGATTGGAAAACGCTATCATCTCACGGGTAAGTCTCTTATTGGAAACCGTATCTTCTTTGAATTCAATATACGAGTTCTCTCCATTCTTTATGAGTTCAAGTATATCTCTCTCTTTAAGCAAGGCATTTCCTCCCCTTTCAGGATTGTAATTATTCAGACACCCCACAACTTGTGTAGAGGCTGGTCTCCCGACCAGCCTCGAAACGGCATGAAATCGGGGTCAGGGAACACCTCCTACAGGATAGGATTGAATACATACTCAGGATTTACCCATGAGATCCGCGATTACCCTGGCGGCAAGTATTCCATCAAAAAAAGTAAGCATGAGGTATTTTACAACAAGTTGAATATTCCCCTGTGCAAGGTCTTTGAGTAATATGGAGTTGGTGAGGAAAAGCTCCCTGTATGCTTTTTCAAAATGGCTTATCAGATGAGTCTCACGGTCTATTTTCTCAATCATCCCCGTTTCCTTGTTACGCATCCTGATTAAAAACACACGTTTGAAAACCTCAAGCAGATCCATGTCCTCGTAATCGAATATGTCAAAACCTTCCGTAACCTTTAAAAATGCGCGTCCGAGGAGAAACCCGTCAAGAAAATTATTGGACATCTGCATGTAAAGATAAAGCCTTAACATCAGCATTTTTTCAGCTTCCAGGGGCAATTCTATAATAATCTGCGCCACGCTGTCATTTATGAGATGGTTGCTAATCAAAATCAATAAAGCTATCAGATTTTTGTGAATTTTTATATTGCCGGTGTTATATTTCAGGAATTCATCAATAATCCGGATTGACTGCCGGTTTGTTGCAATATCCCTGCGAAGAAGGTGCCCCTTGCGTTTTGTAATTTCATCCAGTTCCCGTTGTATTTTTTCAGAGAGTTTATCTTCATCCATAAATTCCACCCCGGTCAATATTAAAGATTTTACAGCAAAACTCCTTGTGATACGGCAATCCGCTATCCGCTATCCTTCCTCCGTTTTCCCTATTTCCTCATCATCAGGTCTGTAGGGCTCCTCGCGAAGAAGATGGCAAATAAAGAGCTTCAGGAAG
Source organism: Vulcanimicrobiota bacterium (assembly GCA_021107945.1). GTDB lineage: Bacteria > Vulcanimicrobiota > JAJTBE01 > JAJTBE01 > JAJTBE01 > JAIORV01. The sequence goes on from JAIORV010000082.1 coordinate 40,079, forward strand.
AAAACAGGGAGAAACCACTCCATACCACGGGGAGATGGGGAAAGCACATAAAAATTAACAACAAGTCCTCCCAGATACATCATCATTGCAACGGGTCTTTGCAGATAGAGGGGTGATTTTAATATAATAAGCGCACCTATGATGAGGTAAATATAAGAAATAGCGAAAAAAGACCAATCCATCGATCTGAAGAAATATGCCACAACAAAAAGTTGTACAGCATGAATAAGTATAAATTTAATGTGAAATCCAAATCCCACACCTTCCCTGTGCCAGTATCTCTTGGCGGATGATGTGGCGTTGGTAATAACTCCGCCCGTCATATCAAGGGCAATTATACTGCCGATAACAAGCTGCGCCATATTCCATCCCAATTTGTTCACAACGGCATAAACGGGAAGAGCTATCGCTGCAATAGTTACAAAAAGAATCTGGAGGAATATCTCCATCTTCGTAGCGCCGGGACCCACAAACCGATCAAACGCTCCCGCCAAGCCCTTGCGGGGTTTTGGATAATTCCAACTGATTTTCAATTGCCCCTCCTCCTTTGATTGTATTAATTCAGACCGTCCATCGAATTTTTTCCGCAAACCGACTTTTTCCTTTTTCTTCTCCACACACTCCCGGTTATCCATGCATTATTGAATCATTATCCACTTCTCAATCCGAAAATTACAATAAAAAAAAGGGTTCCAAAGAAATGTATAACAATAATAGTCCAGGAGATGCATAGCATTTTCTATTTTTTTCAGAACTTATTAAGAATAACATACAAGAAAGAGGGCATTATATGAGTAAAAAAAGAGTTCTCATTATGGGAGCCGCCGGCAGGGACTTTCATAATTTCAACGTCTATTTCAGAGACAGGGATGAATACGAGGTTGTAGCGTTCACAGCCACCCAGATTCCTGACATTGAGGGAAGATTATATCCTCCGGAATTGTCAGGGAAGCTTTATCCTGAGGGAATTCCCATTTACCCGGAAAGTGATCTGGTAAAGCTAATCAAGGAAGAAAAAATCGATCAGGTAATTTTCGCTTATAGCGATGTGAAGCACGAGTATGTTATGCATAAGGCCTGCATAGTAATTGCAGCGGGCGCTGATTTTCGCTTGATGGGGCCTCGCTCCACCTTGCTCAAATCCAATGTTCCCATTATATCTGTGTGTGCCGTGAGAACCGGTGTTGGGAAAAGTCAGACCACTCGCAAGGTACTTGAGGTCCTTGAGGGAGCGGGACTGAAGGCAGTCGCCATCAGACATCCCATGCCGTACGGAGACCTCACCAAACAAGTATGCCAGAGGTTCGAAACCCTCGAAGATCTAAAGACACAGGAATGCACAATCGAGGAGATCGAGGAGTATGAACCCCATATTGCAATGGGAAGAGTGGTTTATGCTGGAGTGGATTACGGAGTTATATTAAGAGAAGCTGAAAAAGAAGCTGATGTCATAGTCTGGGACGGAGGAAACAATGACTTCCCATTCTACGAATCGGATATTCACATTGTCCTTGCGGACCCCTTGAGATTGGGACATGAATCCACATATTTCCCGGGGGAAGCCAACGTGAGAATGGCAGATGTTGTTGTAATAAACAAGGTTGACACGGCCTCTCCCAATGCGGTTGAATCACTTGAGCAAAATATTCGCAAGCTCAATCCGGATGCGCTTCTTATAAGGGCTGAATCACCCATAACAGTTGACAGGCCCGACGAAGTAAAAGGCAAGAAAGTATTGGTAATCGAAGACGGCCCCACACTTACACACGGTGAAATGCCATACGGGGCGGGAACGCTTGCCGCAAAACGCCTGGGAGCGAATGAACTTATCAATCCCCGTGAATATGCAGTGGGATCAATTAAAGATATTTTCAAGAAATTCCCCCATATAAGAAATCTCTTGCCCGCTATGGGATACTCGGAAAAACAGATGGATGAATTAAGAAAAACCATCGAACGTACGCCATGTGAACTCGTCGTCATCGGCACTCCTATAGATTTGAGGCAATATATAACTATTCCCAAACCCGCCGTCAGAGTAACATACGATCTAAAGGAGATTGGAGACGTCGACCTGGAGCAGGTCTTAAAGCCTATTATCGAGAAGACAAAAAAAAATCTATAAGTTGATTTCGATAGAATAATACAAGTGGCGGGTTTACATACCCGCCACTTTTTTATTACTCTGAATATATTTAGTTATTTACCATTCACGCCATTCACAGAGTTACCGTTTCTTCTGAGCATTTTTAGTCCTGGAATCTGCCTGGTTTTAAAAACCGATATCGAAATCAGATCCAATATTACTATAAGTGCTATTGCCATCAAAACTGCAGTGGGAATTTTTTCCATAAGTTTCAGGTAAAAGACATTTCCTTTGGGAACAATGAACTTTGCCATTGCAATCACAAACCATACAACAACAGCAGTTAAAAACAAAGGTCTGCATTCACTCAAATCACATAGCAGTCGATCGAGTTTGTCCTCTTTTTGGGTTTTGTTAAACAGCTTCGAAATCCACAGGGTAGCCTCGGAAAGTATTCTTGTAACAACAACAATCAGCAGGAGAATAGCGGTCGCATTCAAAGCAAGCTCCGGAAGACTGAAAAACACGCACAATCCAAGAATGCCGGTCAATATTATCATGGATGTGCAAATGATGAAGTGCGTTTTTTTGAGCATGACGATCTTCTCCTCTCTGCCGTGAAGATGGATGTTGCATATACAGTCGGGCAGTTGAAGTGAAGTGTTTTCGAGTCAAATTTTCACAGTTAAATCTTTATATAAAACAGTCGGTAGCTTTCCCCTTATCTATTATACCAGATATTGCAGGAGTCCGTCAAACAAACGGGCTCCGGGAACCCTCACACAATCCGGTTAGAAGTTTAAGAAATATTTGCCAACATCCATGCCAATATGTATAATATGAAGTACTCACATTTCGCACATGCGAATTTGTTAAGAAGCAATAGAATTTATTTCAAGTGTTTTAGAGTAATAACAGGAGTTTAAAGGTGTTTAAGACAACACCACAATTTATTGTGGTGAATTGAGTGTAAACCCCAC
>JAIORV010000103.1 GCA_021107945.1 Vulcanimicrobiota bacterium
TGGATTTCTTTCAATCCACCGGCTCAGCAAACATGCCGGGCGAACAGACAACACCCGATTTTAATCGGGTGGTTAGAAGCCTATAAAACCTACCTCCTCCTCCAATTTAACCGTTTCAACGGTTTCCTTATGAGATAAACCACTGAAGTGGTTAGGACGCTGTAGCGGTGGGGTTTACACTCAATTCACCACAATAAATTGTGGTGTTGTCTTAAACACCTTTAAACTCCTGTTATTACTCTAAAACACTTGAACTAAATTCTATTACTTCTTGACAGATTCACATGTGCGAAATGTGAGTAATTATCATTTATGACCAAAAAACACAGTCAAAAGGATTTCCTCGTTTATTGCGAAAATAACAGGTGATTTCAAGTGATTTTAGGTGATTTTAGGTGATTTTAGAAATCACGAAACAAATGCCGGACATATCTTTATGGTATAATAAATGTTTCGGCCGTGTTGTTTTGTTATGTTTTTCCCGGGAAAACTATATTAGCTTAAGAGGAGCTTTTTAAATGAATAATCACAAGGTAGTAATTTCTTTTTTTATTATTTTTTTTCTTATTTCAATTTGTGCTCAGAATGCTTTTGCAAGAGCCGACTCCACTTCAGTGGAATTTATTAATGCAATAAAACTTGGTAATATGGGACAAGTGAAACAGATGTTAAAAAAAGCCCCCTCGCTTGTCAATGCAAGGGGTAGATATAAAAAGACCATCTTTAACAAAACGATAACATTCGAAGCACCGGCTCTTCATTTCGCCATCAGGCAGGGCGATTTGAAAATGGCAAAATATCTTGTGTCAAAAGGTGCAAATATTGAAGGAAAGAATAATTACGGAACGACATCCCTGCTTGCCTCGCTCACTTTCAAGAAGAAAAACATCGCAAAATATCTCATCAACAAGGGAGCGAATGTCAACGCCCCGGTTTTAAGCGGTGGCTCAAAGGGATGGACTGCGCTTAGAATGGCCGCGAACAACGGATATACCGACATTGTGAATCTTCTTATAAAAAAAGGTGCCAAGGTAAACGCGAAAGACGCAAACGGTTTAATGCCTTTACATGGAGCTTCATACTTCGGATATACGGATATTGTACAAATATTGATTTCCGGGGGAGCGAATGTTAATGCCGTGGATAAGGATGGCAACACCGCCCTTCATGCAGCGGCCGCATCAGGAAAAGTTTCGGTTATCAATCTTCTTTTATCCAAAGGCGCAAAGACGAATGTCGAGAACGCCAAGGGAAACACTCCCCTTCGCATAGCTGTTCTTATGAAACATAAGAATGCGGCGGAAGTTCTTCGAAAAGCAAGCCCCGGGGGAATTAAATAAGATCTGTAATATTAATGACCCTACCCGCTCCTGATTCTATATATTTGTCTCCAAATGCTTCACCGAACAGGGTTGTCGCTAATTCACCCGTGCAATGACAGGGAGAGACATATTTTAGATCCATCCCTTTTAATTCAGAGATAACACTTTTAATTTCAATATCGGAGCTTTTCTTCAGATGAAATCCTCCCATTGCCAGGAGGAATTCCTTCTGAAACTGGTTTGTTGCAAACCTGGCGATTAATGTAATGTCGGGGTGGGCGCAACCGGCAATCAGAACCTGTCCCCCGGGCGTCATCACACAGAGTGACTGTTCATTTACAATACTCCTGATTTCACCGGTCAGGTAAGCATGCTCGCATATCTTGACGGGATGTTTTGTTTCTATCAGGTCAGCTCCCGCCAATTTCACCACGCTTTTTACCTCGTTTGAAAAAGACTCCAGCATATAAACGGCAACTCCTGAATTGGCAGTGAGAAAGCTATTCAATCCACCGGTATGATCCCAGTGGTCATGTGAAAGTACAACAACATCAATATCCTTTGGATTTATCCCCAAACTCCTCATGTTTTCAAGGATGATTTTGCCATCCCCGCCGACATCAAAAAGAATTGTTTTTTCCAGTCCCTTTACCAGGCACGAGAATCCCCATGCGAGTTTAAGCCCCTTTTTATAAGGACAGTTATCATAAAGAACGGTAATTTCCAGGTTATCCACAGTATCATCTCCCTTGTAGTAACTTCAACAGGACAGATTGAATACCTACCTTTTAGAAAATATTCCAAGCTTCTTATGTTTACTTGATTGGATAATCTAAAAAAAGATCCCGGAGCTTCCCGGGAATCTTTTTTTTCCATTTATATCAAATCTTTTGTTCTATGCAATTAGAAAACAAATCTTATTTTCTGAAATTCTTTGCATCAAGCAGAGATCCTGCGTTTTTACCGAATATTCCCGCCACCAGTCCAATACCTGCACCCACCAACGCACCGGAGACACCGGTGGTAACAATCAAAGCACTTTTCAGAAATCCACCGATTTTAGTTTTGGGTTTCCTATCCGCACCAGTCTTTGTTATGACTGTACCAGCTGTCACTATTCCGAATCCATATGCACCGTTTCCAACTGATGCGCCGATATTCTTGAAATAATCTCCCGCGCTGTCAATCTTCGGGTTGGGTATCCAGGGCTCAAATTTATCCTTGGGTTGTGCAGACTTCGAATCTGCTTCCGGAGCTTTCCTCTGTTTCATTGAATTATTTGCCGCTGTGTTTGCGGTTGAACCCATTTTATCTATGCTCATTTTATTTCCTCCTTGATTTTATTAACAATTGTTTTCTTGCTGACATAATAATAGCTGATATAATAATAACTGAAAGAAATGTTGAAATCAATACATGAAATGTTAAAGAAATGTAAAAATTCAAAAGGTTTTGAGTTTCAACTTGAATGAGAGAATTTCGATTTCTTGACTTACCGGTTAACTTCTATAGGAAGAATCCCGACCCAACTGTCTCTGTCTAAAACATGTAGCTACAACTCTTGGTGCTCTCATATAGCCACCTCGGCGATCTCAATCTGTCCCATTTTCACTAAAATCCGGTTTTCCCTGTCAATAGCTCTCAGGTATAATATAATAGCTTCCTTAATATTTGTCAGTGCCTCAATTTTTGTGTCTCCCTCAGAAATGCAACCCGGCAGGGCGGGGCATGTAACAGTATATCCTCCTTCTTCCGCCGGTTCGAGAGTTACCTTGTATATCATCCTATTCACCTCCATTTTAATGACTAAAACGGTACGCAATTGTAATCATTCAATCCCCCCTTGTAAGGAGCAGAATCTTTCTGCAAATGAATCGGAGCGGGACGTCCATCCTACATATTTTCAACCTCTCGATTCATAACTCCTACTCATAACATATATAGAGAATCGGGACGGGGACGTTCCTCCTACGGTAAAATGAATGAGAAATGGTCTCACAGAGACTCGGCGGTTTCATCATGATTGTTGAATCGTATCTTTGCCTTCTCAAAATCCCTCACAGCATAACAGTATTTACATCCATAAATGCAAGTATTATACGCGCCGATATCCGTGCTCTCGATACACCTGCAATTCTTTCTCTGCGACCTGTCTTTCCTGCCCTTTATGCCCGGTCCGAATAGATCATTCATCAAACCATCGTCAATACATCCCCCCGATTTTATGCCAACTCGGGCAAGATCTTCGCAGCAACTCGTTATTTCTATTCCATATGAATCGGCGGTTTCTTTCATATGATTCATGAGATCCGTAAACTCCGAATCATCCTGCAGATCCTCCATAATCCGGTAGTTAATGCCTGCTGATTTTAACTTGATGTCGGCTTTTCTGTATGGATCGAATATGCTTACAATAACCTTCCCAGTGTAACCTGAAAGCAGACCTGCGATATATGAGAATCTTTTTTTATGATAATCAAAACCTGTTTCATCGCTAATTATTATGGGATCATACCTCCACACGACCGATCCCGGCGGGAGGGCTGACGACAACTCCCTGAATGCCCCGATTGAATTTTCCACGGAAGGGAGTCCGGGTTCGAGGATTTTTGGGTAACCGTTCAATGTAAACAGGAAGTAGAAATGGTAGTTATCTTTTAAATAACGGAAGAATTCCGTATCTTTCATTAACCGGCGCGGATTTCTCGTCCAGAATACAAAAACATCCACATCGGCAGGCTTCAATGAAATCATTTTTCTATAGGAAGGATTGAAAGGATTCACCGTGACACAATGCCCCTGCATGACCCTATTCCTGAACCACGACCAATAATGCGCCGGTATATCCGTGCGGCGACTGACGGAAATTATGCGTGTTTTTGTTGAATGCATTGATATGCTTATTTATTCTTTCTTTAGTGCCGGCTTCTTCATTGGAAACAAGCCTGGTGATCCGGATTCCAAGATGAAGCCGTTTTATTAATGGATCCTGAAACAAGTTCAGGATGACGATTTCAAGCCGTTCTGTCCTGAAAATGCGTAACTCCTGTTCCTGATCACCCGAAAAAATCACAAAGACCACCAGGTGGTTTTATAGCGGTCAGGAAACCGTTCCTGCATAATTGTCAGAAGCGTTAAATTCATTTGAAACTCTGCGTCCTCTGCGCTCTCTGCGTTGAAAGATAACCACAAGAATCATTATCCATATTATCATTAATGCAATAAGATGCAGTCCGGATCTCAACAATATCATCTTCAGGCTGTGATATCCAATATCTCCGGACATTCCGCAGGTAACGGATATAAAGAGATATAGGGCGGGGAGCAGTATGCTCAGGGTGGTTTTCAATTTTCCGGTATTACATTCAAACAAGATGTATCTCGCAAGATATGCAAACGGAATGAATAATAGGACATAATGATAAGACCATGTTATGGGAGACACCAGAATTGTTGCGGTTATTAAGAGAGAATATTCCAGGAAATAATTCTTTTTTTCTTTGTTTTTATAGAGAAAATAAAATGATATGATCACTATTATTATGGAAAACAGTATTGATAAGGAAATTATAATTTTGGACGCCATCATGGTTGAGATCCCGGTCTTTTCAAAGAAATACGCCAGCTTGGACTGAAATGACAAATTGAGATGGCCCATATTGAGACCCAGGTTTTCCGGAATCTTCCGGATATAATCAAGATATATACCCGGTTTATATAAAATCAGGATGGGAAGATTCACCGCAAGGATTGCGCCCAAAGAAGCGAGGGATACCTTCCACCTTCTGCAAACCAGGAAAAACAGTATAACCAGGATTGAAGTGAATTTCAGGCAGAAGATAAGTCCCAGGACAATTCCCGCCGCAACATCCATTTTCTTCTCCAGAAATAATAGTGATAATGAAAGCAGAAAAAGTATATGAATATTTACCTGCCCATAAAATATATCATCGAGAGTTGGAGAGAAAATATAAATCAAAGCGACAAACAAAATTGACGCTATAGCTATTTTGGCTTTATCCGGGTTGTCTTTTAAAACAAGATAGGAAAGCATAATCGCAATTAACAATATCAATAAATACCTGGATAGAGTCCAGAAATAGACGACAACAGGCAGGGGGATGTAGGTGAGAGGAATCATCATGAAATAGAAGGACGGGGGATATGTGATTTTTCCGGCGGGATTCTTGTCAATTTCCGCCTGTTTCAGGTATGTAATATTTTCTGCGGAATCATATATATGTGGATTTCCGTTTTTCATCATAGAAGCAATTGCATAATAGCATCTGAAATCGACACAATAAGCCTGCGAGTATTCCGGAGCGGTCAGGAATCTGCCTACATTTTTGTATGAATAAATAAGAATGAAATATGCCAAAACCACCAATAAAAAAATCAATACAAGGGTCTTTGGAAAATTTTTTTTTGATTCTGGCTTTGTGTTTTTTAACATATGATCCGGTTATATGCGTTCCATTTCTCATTGAATTTTAAGTTGTCCGGGAACATGGATGAGTTTTTTTGGGCGGGTTTAAAAACCCGCGCTACGTATGGTGACATAATTTTTTGGCGGGTTTAAAAACCCGCGCTACGTATGGTGACATAATTTTTTGGCGGGTTTAAAAACCCGCGCTACGTGATTATCCTACTTTGAGCTTCTTTGCGTTACTTTGATTGAAAGTGTCAAGCACTTTTCTTCGCGCCATACTGTCAATTTTAGTATCTGCCCCGGACTTGAGCTATTGAGGATCCTCTTGAAATCAGCGACCTTCCTGACTGATTTATCATTAACAATAACAACGATATCACCTTTCCTTAGACCTCCCCTTTTGGCTGGACTTACAGAATAGATATTCGTTATCAGCACGCCGCATTGAACGGGAAGCATGTTGTCATCGGCCATCTGTGGAGTTACATCTATTCCGCTAATACCGATCCAGGGCTTGGGCTTATACAGAACCTGTTTCGACAATAATCTTCCCACGACTTTGAGCGCCCTGTGAATGGGTATTGCAAACCCCAGTCCCTGGGCGGAGTGTCCTCCCCTGCCGGCATAGACAGCGGTGTTTACGCCAATCACTTTTCCGCGGGAGTCGATAAGCGCGCCCCCTGATGATCCCGGGTTAATGGCGGCGTCGGTCTGGATCATCTCTCTGTAAACAATGCCTCTTTCACGGATATTTCTCTTCACCGCCGATATAATTCCCCGGGATACGGTCCAGTCAAATTTGTACGGATTCCCTATGGCAATTGCCACCTGCCCCACCTTCAGAACTTTCGAATTTCCCCATTTGGGGACTTTCAACCCGGTTGCGTTTATTCTCACGACGGCAAGGTCTTCCCTGGGAGAACTTCCCACAACTACTGCATGATATTTCTTGCCGTTGTAGATCGTGACGGTGACGTTTTTTGACCCCTTTACGACGTGATAGTTTGTAAGTATGAAGCCATTGGTTTTTATGATAATTCCCGAACCTGTCTCGACAAAGTTACTCCCTGAAGATCTCATCCCGGTTGACCTTATATTGACAACCCAGGGTTTTGCCCGTTTGATTGCCTTGATAATCTTTTGCTCCTCGGTCGGGGGGGCTGCATGTGCTTTTTTATCAACACTCAGTTTGAAAACCGGCAAAATAGTTATTATTATTATTGCTATTATAGCTATACTGTAATTTCTGATATATTTAATACACATATTATCACGCCCATATTAATTTCGTTTCTCGTACAAATAAAGTATAGAACAGTTGAATTCTTATTTCAAGCCATATTCAAAAAATGGCAAAAAACAAACTTTCAACCAATCTGATTCCGGGTATCTATTCACCGCAAAGACCACGGAGTTTATAAATTACAGACAATTCTCCTGATACCCTCTTTGAGTTTCTCAACTACAATGCCGAGCCTATAGTCACAATCCAATTTAACTCCCTTATATTCTGCAGTCAAGGATTTTTCGAAATTGATTCCTCTCAATTCCTGCTTTCCACATTTTTCTTTGCGTTCTTTGCTTCTTTGCGGTTTTAATATTTTCAATAAAAACGGCGCGTATGCCCTCTTCTGATATTGTCGTAATTTTGGAGGATATTCTTTCCAGTTATATAATAATGTTTCGAAGATTTAAGTTGGAGGTCAAAGCAATTGCATCTACTCAAACACCCCATTATATTAATTGGCATTTCAATACTTCTTGGTGTCTGCGGGCAGTTCCTTTTCAAATCGGGTCTTAATAAGATGACAGGCTCAAAACCTATTATACTTGCAGACATAAAGGATTTCGCCTCTCTTGCCGGGAAGATTGAATCCCCCGGGAATTCGTTTTCACAGTATTTGAAAGAAAATTTATCGCCACAAACCAATGAATTACTCGATAATTATGATAACTCCGGTAAACCGTCGGAAGAATTGCAAAAATCACTCATTGACGATTTAAATAAGCTGATTCATGGTTCCTGCATATATGATGAAAAGCGATTTTCCAATGTAACACTTGAAAGAAGAACGCAAAGACTTTTGGCGAAAAACCCTTCCGGCAAGGAGCTGGTTCAGCTTAATAAGTATCTCCTGGTTGACGCTTACAAAGGTGAGCTTTTGCCGGGGAGTATCGAGTTGACCCCGCGAATTGTGCTGATATTTTTCACCCCGTATATTGCGGCCGGTCTTTTTTGTTATGTATTGAGTACATTCACATGGCTTTCCGGGCTTTCCAGAGTTCCCCTTTCGTTTGCATACCCACTGCTTTCCATGGGTTATCTCATAATATTCACAGTGGGCGTTGTGTTTCTGGATGAGAAATATACTCATATGAAATTGGTTGCGAACCTGTTGATTATTGCCGGTATATGCCTTTTGTTTTACCGGGAGCAATAATAAAATAAAATCCCCAAAAAGGGGGAAATGGACTTAAAGGGTAGAATAAGTTAGGTTCATAAGGGACTTTTTTTAATACAAGGAGGTGCAAAATAATGGATGATGGAAAAGGTGTCGGATTCGTATTCGGTCTCCTGGTGGGGGCTTTAATAGGAGCATCGGTTGCTGTTCTTCTTGCTCCCCAATCTGGCGAAGAAACCAGGGAAATCCTTCGTGAAAAAGCCCTTGATGCCCGCCGACGGGCAAAGGAATTTGCCGATGATTTCCGTGATGATGCGGAAGAATGGGTTGAAAAAAGTAAGAGATACATCGATGATACCAAGGATCATATCTTTCAAGCTCATGAAGAAATGGCAGATGCAAAGAAGGAGATGGAGACCCCTCCTACACCCTCTGAAGCATAGAGTATAAACACAGACATAGAATACCTGCGACTTTCTTAAAACAAGTTCCAAAAAGGAGTGCTCCATGGTATTGCACTCCTTTTTGACGGTATTTTTATCTGTAAGAAAGAAGGGAGGACAGACATTGGATATTAGGATTGATACAAGGGAAACGGGTGATCAGTCTCAGACCGTGGAAGTACACGGAGAGATAGACGTCTACACTTCTCCGAAAGTCAAGGAGATAATAACCGAGCTTATAGAAAAGGGAAATAACTACCTTGTTATAAATCTTGAGGGAGTTAGATATATCGACAGCACGGGACTGGGCGTATTGATAGGAGCTTTGAAAAAAGTCCGGGAAAAAGACGGGTGCATTAACTTGGTTTGCGATAATCCACAAATCAAGAAAATATTTAATATTACCGGACTCGTAAGAATCTTCGGCATATATAAAACCGAAGATGAAGCTCTGAAAAATTTAAAACCATAATAATACACATTTCTTAATATGGGCTGATCGTGAATTTGGAACACAGTTCTTTATTTATCGGGGATAAAGGGAAGGTGGAAGTTAGTTATTTCGGTAAATTAACAACTTGCCCGGATAATTCCCGGTTTGCCCGGATAGGCGTTTTGTTATTTATATTTAACCGGATACTTCCGGATTTTTTTTATAGGGACAAAAATGAAGCAGAAGATAGATTTTCAAAATATTAAACATAAAAAAACAATGAAAAATTCAGATGGGGAGGATGTTAAAAAAACTGTCCTCGATGAAATTTCATTCACCATAGACGAAGGTGATGTTTTTGCCGTAATGGGACCGTCAGGATCCGGAAAAACTTCCCTGCTAAGACTTTTGAATCGACTTGAAGATCCCATGCATGGCAATATTTTGATTGACGGGAAGAACATACTTCAATACCCGGTTGTTGAATTGAGAAGAAAAGTGGGACTCGTTTTCCAGATCCCATACATGTTTGAAGGCAGTGTCCTGGATAACCTTCTTTACGGACCGAACCTGGCAGGGGAAAAACCGGAAGACAAGAAAAAACAGGTAATGGAACTCTTACCCTGGTTTGGCTTCAAAGAAGATATGCTTGGAAGGGATCCCGACAGGCTGTCCGTGGGAGAAAAACACAGGGTCAATATCCTGCGAACCCTGATGAATGATCCCGACGTGATAATGCTTGACGAGCCTACATCCTCCCTTGACCCCGGATCGGCAAGGAATATCCTGGAGCTTGTTAAGGATATAAATCAAAAGAAAAACAAAACTATTGTCCTTGTAACACACATCCCGGAGCACGCACGAATGGTCTCGAATAAAGCGTTGATTCTCATTGACGGTAAAATCGTAGAAAAAGGAACTGTTGAAGAAGTGTTCGACAACCCGGGAGCTTCAATTGCCAGGAATTTTCTTGAAGGGAAAACCGACATAGGAAACGGGCAGGAGTAAAATTGGATCATTCTTACATAAAAATCGATAATACCTCACTTTTAACGGCGTTCGCTTTAATGGCAATTGCCATGTTGATTTCCTATATCGAAAAAACAAAACTCGAGAAAGATTTTTTCGTGGGGGCGCTCAGGTGTTTTGTGCAACTGATGATCGTGGGATATATCCTGAAAGCGATATTCGATGCGAATAAATGGTACTGGGTCGCGCTTACGCTCGTTATCATGATATGCGTGGCAGGCTTCGAAGCGATAAGGCGTGAAAAGAAAAAAGGGAGATATACATTCCCAATTTTCACAGCGGCAATAGCGGCAGGTACTATATCGGTAATGACGATAACTATGGTATTCGTGCTAAAAATCGAGTCCTGGTATAACCCGCAATATATCATACCGATGATGGGAATGCTAATCGGCAATGCCATGAACGGCGCATCTCTCCTCATAAACAGGCTTCACTCCGAGATTAAGAGCAACAGGGACAAAATCGAAACAAAGCTTTCGCTGGGAGCGACTCCAAAGATGGCAGTCGGGGATCATGTGAGAGAATCGATTCGAGCTGCAATGATACCCGCTATAAATTATCTCATGGTAATAGGACTTGTTACTCTGCCGGGGATGATGACAGGTCAGATAATCGCCGGAGCGGATCCCGCCGACTCCGTTCGATACCAGGTGGTCATTATGTATATGATAACCGCCTCCACATCCATAACTATATTCATCTCGGCAATTCTTGCATATAAAGGATTTTTCAACAAAAATTTACAGTTGAGAGATGAAATGCTATAAATGGAATTTACCACGAAGACACGGAGGACACGAAGTTTTTTCTCCGTGAACTTCATGCCTTTGCTGTGAAAAAACCTTGAACTTCCGATTATCGGGACGAGGACGTCCCTCCTACAAACAATACCCATGAATTAACGAATTTATCACGTGGGTGATGCAGGTGTCGGCGCCGGGTTATAACTGTAGGAGGGGTTTCCTTCCTAACCCCGATTTCCAATGGTTTTCTGATTTCGATAATATCGTCCACCGTTGACCGCCGTTGTTCACCATTGTTTAATGTCGTTTAATGTTGCATATGTCGCCTTTGGGAAAAGGCTCCTACTTCTGACCTTAATTCAGTGGCATTGCTCCAACGAAATTGAGAGGCGAGAAGCTGGATCCGACATCCGTTATCCATTCTCTCTGCATAATCTCTGTGTTCTCTGTCATTTGAACTCCGTCTTCCGTTCTCTGACATACGTTATCATTTATTATTCATTTTCTTCGTGTTCTTCGTGCCTTCGTGGTGAAAAAACAAATCCGCTATCCCCAATGCCCCGGTATTCTTGTACCGCAATACATACACTTTCCACCGCGGATATTATTCTTCAGAACCCGGAAACCAACACGTTGAACGAGCATCTTTTTACAGTTATGACAATATGTGTTGGATCCAACGTGTCCCGGGACATTGCCTATGTATGCATATTTTATTCCGAGCTTTCTGGCGACTTTCTGAGCTCTTTCAAGGAGTGATACGGGAGTCTGGGGGATGTTCTTCAATTTAAACGAAGGGTAAAACCTGGAGAAGTGAACCGGTGTAAACACGCCCAGGTTGTCCTTTACCCATTTTGTCATTGTATAAAGCTGTTTTTCGTCGTCGGATTTCGTGGGGACTACTAATATGGCAACCTCGAGCCATTTTCCCTGTCCCTTTATTATCTTGAGGGTATTTTTCACCGTTTCATATATACGTGGGCGGGGAGAACCTCCATACATTTCATCATTGACTCCCTTCAAGCTCACGCAGAAAGCATCGCAATAACGGGTCATTTCCTTCAGGGGTTCCGGGTTGATATAACCGCCTGTGACGACACAGCTCTTGATCCCGTTCCGCCTTCCTTCCTTCGCCATATCAAGGCAATATTCGAAGAAGACCGCAGGCTCCGTGAATGTATATGAAAGCGCGCCGCAACCGTTCTTCTTTGCATACCTGACCGCCTGACGGGGAGTTAAATTATAGCTCTTTATCTGTCGAACCGCTCTCTGTGACATCTCCCAATTCTGACAGGCGGGGCAGGCAAGGTTGCAACCGGCAGTTCCCAGGGCAAGGGTTTTCATTGACGGGTGGAAATGATACAATGGATTTTTCTCAACGGGATCCAGGTGCATTGCGCTGGGGTGTCCGTAATTTGTTACATACATCTTACCCTTACTGGCAAAACGTACCCGGCAAATGGAATATCGGCCGTTACTGATGCTCTCCTGGACAGGACACAAGAGGCATTGAACTTTCCCGTTACTCAGCTTTCTGTAATATGAAGCTTCCTTATATTTACCCGGGGTTGCCCTGCTCACAGCGTCATAATCGTTTGATGCAAGTGCAGGGACTGCGCCAAGAACGCCCAATCCCATGCCAAGAGTGCATCCCGCGCCTACTGCAAACGCATTTTCAATAAATTCACGGCGGTTCATATTCATTGCTCTTTCCTCATTCTATAATATAATAGCAAATATTTTATGCTTTTTCATATGACGTATGTTTTCCGACAAATTCCGCCACATCATCCCTGAGCTTCTTCAGCGAGGAAAGATGATAATACATCATATGCCCGGACTCATAATAAGTGAGACTGATATTATCCCGCAGGGACGGATCCAGTCCCAGATGACGCATTGTGTAACAGGCGGAATAATATGGGGTGGCGAGGTCATAGTAGCCGCATCCCACCAGAACCCCCATATATTTATTTTGACACATTTGCTGTCTCAATGTTTCTGCCATATTAGGATATCCAAATCCGTTCACGCCCTCTTTTGACCATTTCCATGCCTTGTTTGCTTCCATTGATATGGATGTATATGGAAGCTCGCTTTTGTATTTGAGCTTTGTCCTGACATAATCATTGATAGCGGTCATAAAGGGTCCCTTGAAGAAACTTGGATCATATTCGGCAGTCTCTCCGGCGGAGTCGGCGTCAATGCCTTTATACCGGGTGTCAAGTCTTCCTATTGTCCTGTTCTCATCACGCAACAACTCTTTCGAGAAACGATCGTTTCTTATTCGAATGTTACTGTTGAGAATATATTTTTTTGAGAGTCCTGTAAATCCGGAGAGCTTTTCTGCTATTTCTTCCTTTTTCTCATCCGAGATGTAATCTCCCTGTGCCAGGGCAAGAAGATATTCGCTCATTGCCCATTTTTCAACCTTCTGAAGCGTCGTTTGAAGATCCTCCTGGAGATTGGCTGAGAGTTTCTTGTAATACCAGGCGGTTGCAGTGCATGTCGGTAAAGACAAAACGTATACAATATCATTACCGGGCATCGGGATCATATTCTGAAAATTAAGCGCGCTGGAGAGCAAGATCAGTCCGTTTAAATCCATGTCGCATGTATCCTGGAGGTAGCCGGAAAGCCCCGCCGCTCTTGTTGTTCCATAGCTTTCTCCCGCAAGAAACTTCGGTGAGGGCCATCTTTCGTTTTTTGTTATGTATAGCCTGATGAACTCGCCGACGCATTCAATATCTTCATTCAGTCCCCAGAATTCCTCTGATTTCTGCTCCTTTGCAGGTCTGCTCAAACCTGTTCCCACGGGGTCAATGAATACAAGGTCGGTAAATTCGAGCCACGTGTATTTGTTATCTTCAAGCTTATGGGGCGGTGGAAAGGGATCGCCGTTTTCGGTAAGTTTGATGCGTTTGGGTCCCATACATCCGAATTGAACCCATATCGAGGATGCGCCGGGACCTCCGTTAAATGCGAATGTGACGGGTCTTTTTGATTTATCTTTCACGCCGTCTTTTGTGTAAGCTACGTGGAAAATCTTCGCTTTCAATTTATCTTCTTCGTCCTTTATTTCCATGTAACCCGCTTTAGCCGTGAATCGAAGTGTTTTTCCTTCAATTTCCATTGCATGTTGAGTTTCCGATATTTTATCCTTGTCTTTTTTCTTTTCTTCTTCCTTTTTTTCTCCAGATATTTTCTGAGCCTGTGCAAGAAGTTTTACGAGGTTTTTGACCATGCAGGTCTCCTTTCGTTATGCTTTTTATAATTATTTTCTTTCCATTTTTTTCTAACTCTCCCTGCTTTTATCCTGTATATTGTTTTTTTATTCAACGCAGAGGGTGCAGAGGGTGTTATTTGGGTGGCGGGGTGGCGGGGTGGCGGGGTGGCGGGGTGGCGGGGTGGCGGGGTGGCGGGACGCCATCCCCACCATTATAACAATATTGGTAGCTGTGGCGTCTCGCCGCAGGTCAAAAAAAATGAGTTGTAAAAAATCAACTCTAAGATGAGTGATATTAACGGGAAAATCAACCTGAGGATGAGAAATAAATATTGTATTTTACGACCAATATTTTATAATTACTTCAAATGTAATATTGATCTGATTCTGTTGTTGTGGTAAATTTTTATTAAACACTCACATTTCCCACATGTGAATTTGTTAAGAAGTAATAGAATTTATTTCAGGTGCTTTAATGTGATTACAGGTGACTATTCAGACCTCTCACTGCAGGATAGGCTTCCAGCTTCCACCCAAACTCCTGGGGTGGTCTGAATAAATACGATAACAGGTGTTTTAAAGTGTTTAAGACAACACCACAATTCATTGTGGTGAATTGAGTGTAAACCCCACCACTACAGCGTCCTAACTACTTCAGTAGTTTTTCTCGTCAAGAAACCGTTGAAACGGTTATATTGGGGGTGGGAGGTGAAAGGCAGGTTTTATAGGCTTCTAACCACCCGATTAAAATCGGGTGTTGTCTTAAAAACTCGAAAAGCTCATAAACATTGCAACAATTGATTAACAGGCTATCAATGAAAAAATACAATCGCTTGTTTTGACAAATGGAGTGGCTTAATTAAAAGATGTCAGGTGTGCGAAATCTAATAAATCTGAAAAATACGGAGCGAACAATGCGAACAATGAATGAAGAGATTAAGGTGTTAAACGAAAAAGCGGAAGATTACTCGGAATTTCTAAACCGCCTCAAAGACGAGGTCGGGAAAGTCATCGTGGGTCAGGAGGACGCCATAGACAAGCTCATAATCGCGCTTATTGCAAACGGACACGTTTTTCTTGAGGGCGTGCCGGGACTCGCCAAGACCCTCATGGTGAAGACAATGTCCGATTGTATCGATTGCAAATTTGTGAGGATCCAGTTCACGCCGGATCTTCTCCCGTCCGACATCACAGGCACGAAAATTTACGAGCACAGAAGCACGACATTCAGGACGATTAAGGGTCCCATCTTCTCGAATTTTGTACTTGCCGACGAAATAAACAGGGCTCCCGCCAAGGTTCAATCAGCTTTACTCGAAGCCATGCAGGAAAGACAGGTGAGCATTCAGGGGGAGACATTCCCGCTGGAGAGGCCTTTCTTTGTGCTGGCAACGCAGAATCCCATCGAGTCGGAAGGCACATACAAGCTTCCGGAGGCGCAGGTTGACAGGTTCATGTTCAAGCTCCTCATTGATTATCCAGGAAAAAATGAGGAGATAATTATAATGAACAGGTTCACGGAGGGAGTGCAAATCTCCGTTTCCCCGGTGATCACAGGCGACAAGCTCGTGGAGATCCAGAATTTCAACCGGGAGATTTACGCCGACAGGAAGATAAAGGAGTATGTAGCTAACATTGTGGATGCAACAAGATTTCCCGCTAACTATAATATCGAAATGGGAGACTATATCGAATACGGCGCATCCCCAAGGGCGTCCCTCCGGTTAATCCTGGGAGGTAAAGCCAGGGCAATGATGAACGGCAGGGGCTATGTCTTGCCGGAGGATATCAAAGCGCTCGCCCATGATGTTCTGAGGCACAGAATAATTCTGACTTATGAAGCTGAAGCTGAGGAAATCACAACTGATCAGGTGATTGATAACATAGTGAGCAAGATCAAGGTCCCATGAGGAAATAAGGAATTTTACCGCTGAGGAAATAAGGAAAAAAGGAAAACGGATTATTGAGAACGGATGCCGAATGCCGGAGAATGATTTTTAACCACGAAGCCACGGAGAACACGAAGAAAAAAATGGATACCGGATATGTTTTTTTCACCACAGAGGGCACAGAGGAGTCCGGAGGTCAGAACTGTAGGAGGGACGTCCTCGTCCCGATAAACGGATGCCGGATGTCGGAGATGTTTTTTTCACCACGGAGGCACGAAGAACACGAAGAAAAATGAAGGCTTACGGATGCCGGAGAAATTATTACACCGCAAAGAAGCAAAGACCACAAAGGATAACTAATGGGTAGAACGGAGACACAGAGGAGTCCGGAGGTCAGAACTGTAGGAGGGACGTCCTCGTCCCGATAAACGGATGCCGGATGTCGGAGATGTTTTTTTCACCACGGAGGCACGAAGAACACGAAGAAAAATGAAGGCTTACGGATGCCGGAGAAATTATTACACCGCAAAGAAGCAAAGACCACAAAGGATAACTAATGGGTAGAACGGAGACACAGAGGAGTCCGGAGGTCAGAACTGTAGGAGGGACGTCCTCGTCCCGATAAACGGATGCCGGATGTCGGAGATGTTTTTTTCACCACGGAGGCACGAAGAACACGAAGAAAAAAACGGATACCGGAGATGTTTTTTTCACCACAGAGGGCACAGAGGACGCAGAGATTACGCAAAGAGAATGAATGTCAGAGGCCAAAGGACGGATTGCGGGGAGCGAATCCCATTTCTCACCTCTCACTTCTCACCTCCATTTTAAGGGTAGCGGAGGTTTTTAAACCTCCCATTAGATTAACCCCCGGATTTATCCGGGGGAACAAGAGAAACCCTCCGCCCATTACTACCCAGCCGCTTCAGCGGCTTCCCAATAAGGAATTTCACCGCTGAGGAAATAAGGAAAACGGAATATTGAGACTGGATGCCGGAGAATGTTTTTTTTCACCACAGAGGCACGGAGAAAAATGAAGGATGACGGAGGTCGGATTTCAGAGAACGGAATAAGAATTATTCTTTGTGGTCTTTGCGGTAAAAAAATCCCTCCGTGTCCTCCGTGGCTTCGTGGTAAAAAAAAGGACAAGAATATGCAAGAACCAAAAGACATACTCAAAAAAGTGAAAAAGCTCGAGATAACCACGAAACATCTTGTGGAAGGACTAATCACGGGCAGTTATCACTCCATTTTCAAGGGGCAGGGAATCGAATTCTCCGACATACGGGAATACTACCCCGGCGACGATGTCAGGGCGATTGACTGGAAAGTTACCGCCAGGCTCAATCATCCATACATCAAGGAATTCATCGAGGAGAGAGATCTCCGTGTCTATTTCGCATTCGATATGTCTGCGTCCGCCAACTTCGGGAGCAACATATCAAAGCGGAATAAGGCCTTTGAGATAGTTGCAAGTTTGATGTTCGCCGCTGTTCAGAATAACGACAACGTCGGGATGTTTATTTTTACCGACAAGGTGGAGACATACATCCCCGCAAGAAAAGGAAGAAAGCACATACTCAGGCTTCTCAGCAAGCTTGTCTCATTCACTCCCGACTCAGCAAAAACAGACCTGAAATCAAGCTTGATTTATATTTCCAAGGTATTGAAAAGACGAAGCATTGTCTTCATCATTTCCGATTTCTTCACGGAAGATTTTTCGAAGCCCCTGAGGATAATGAAAAACAGGCACGATGTAATAGCAGTAAGGATAATTGACGAGAGAGAGCGACAGATTCCCGATGTGGGACTGATTGAGCTGGAAGACGAGGAGACCGGTGAGCAAATTCTTGTTGACACATCCAGCGAGGATTTCAGAGAAAAATACAGTTCCCTCGTAAATCAAAAGGATGATGAATTGAAAAAAACTTTCAGGAAAGTGAAAGTTGACCTTGTAAATATAGTAACCGATGAGCCTTATGAGGTTCGTCTGAAAAAATTCTTCAAAACAAGATTGATAAAGTTGGTGCGATGATGTTAAAATTTGAATCGCCGCATATTTTATTATTTCTGCTTTTACTGCCGGTAATCTATTACTGGCACAGGCGGATCCTGGCGAAAAAGAAAAAAGCGGCAATCAAGTTCAGCAACCTTGCTTTTATAAAGTCGGCGCTGGGCGACAGCAAGAAAGCGAAGAGGAGTAATTATCTCTTCTTCCTTGCCCTTCTTGTTATTGCGTTCATGATTATCGGGTTTGCGAATCCGACGATTCCTCTGAACAAGGTAAAAGAAGGTGTAAATGTTGTTCTTGTGATGGATGTTTCCGGAAGCATGCAGGCAAAGGATTATCAGCCCAACAGGCTGGGCGCGGCAAAAAAAGCGGCGGAGACATTGATGAAATCTTTAAAAGTAAAAGATAACGCGGGAATAGTTGTTTTTGAAACCGGGGCAACGACGGCCGCTTATTTGAGTCCTTTCAAAAGAAAAGTCATCGAAAAATTAAAGAACATAATGGCAAAAGAAGGCAGAACCGCAATAGGCGACGGGCTGAGCCTGGGAATAGATATGGCCGCCTCGATTCCCAATAAGAGAAAGGTCGTAATTCTCTTGAGCGACGGAGTCAACAACGCCGGAGTCATTTCACCCGCCGAGGCGGTGGCGTTCGCAAGGAGTAATCATATCCAGGTCTATGCCATTGGAATGGGGTCTGACAGTAAAACCGTATTGGGTTACGACTGGTTCGGAAATCCGCAGTATGCTGAGCTTGACGAAGAAACATTAAGGCAGATTGCAAAACAGACCGGCGGAAGTTATTTTAAATCGGTGGATAATAACACTCTTGACAGGATTTACAAGAAAATCGGTAAGAATATCAAGAGGGAGAAGGAGAGAACCAACATCAAAGACTGGTTCTTCTTCGCCGCCCTGTTGACATTTATAGTCTATCTGTACCTGAGATTCGGGGTAAGGAGGGTATTGCAATGAAGAAAATACTTGCAGTATTGATCATGATTATATTAACTCAGTCTGCATTTGCATATGCGGGGGATATAACATTCTCCACGGACTCGACGGAGCATTATTTCCCGTGCGGCGAGAGTGCAGTTATCACCATAGAGACCGAGAACACTTACGGAAAGACAGTTAACGGGATCCTTGGCTATTCCATAACACAGGATGTTCACCAAAGCGGGCTTACATTTTCAAGCTCAAATTCAAAATCAACGAATATGAGGATTGGCAACGGCAAAGACGGCGTAAAACTCGATTTCGGCACTTCAAATACACCCACCACATACAAGATAAAGCTAAGCTTTTTCTATGACGACGATAAAGGCGGGCAGAGATCAGTAACGCTTGACGATATTACAATCCATTTTACAAATGATATTCCCAAAAATCCAGCCCCGAAGAAGTCTGCAAAAAGCTCATCAGAGAAGATTAGCGGATCGTCCGGCGGCGGAGGAGGCGGAGGCGGCTCCTTAACCGACTCTTTTGACAGGATAGATCGCATGGAGCAGGAGATGAACAGGATGTTCCAGCGTAGTCAGAAGCGGATGGATAATATGATGAACAGGACATCCCCGCGCCGGAGCATGTCCAAAAGCCCACAGAAGAGAATGCAGAACAACCAGATGCAGCAGGACAGCAACGCCCTGAAGCAGTCCATGGAGAAACAGCTTGAAGAGCAGAAGAAGATGAAAGAGGATTTTCGTAAAAATATTGCAAAAAACGAGGAATTCCAGAAAAAACATCAGGAGATGACCGATAAGGGCTATAAACTTAAGGATGAAAAATACAAGCCTTCTTCAAAAAAGTCGGGAGACTTTGAGATGAATTACAAGAAGGAAAACGGTGACAATGCGAAGCTAAAGGGGAAAATGGAAGACGGCGAGATGAAGAAGATGGACTCTTTAACCGCCGAGGACAAAAAGAAAATCGAAAAGAAACTGGGAGAAAATCAGCAGTTCAAGAAATTCGATAAAGAGCTGAAAAAACAGGGGTTCAAGAAAAAGGAGACCGGAGTTGAGAAATCAGGGGATAAGACAACTACAGAGACACAATATGAAAAAGAAAACGGAGAAAAGGCAAAGATAAAGTCGGAGATTGAAAACAACGAGGTCAAAAAAGTTGAGATGGAAAAGGAAAAAGAGGAAGAAAAGCCAAAATCAATCGCCGCCCTGCTATGGCTTCTCCCATTCCTCCTCATCCTTGCCCTGGTTGCATATCTTCTTTACAAGAAATATTACACAAGAAAACCCGCCCAGGCAAAAGCAGGTGAAACTTTAATTGCAGAGGAGACAATTGATCCCGTCTCCCACGCAAGAAAGCTCATAGAAGAAGCAAAAGAAGAATACAGCCAGGGACAACAAAAGGACGCATACGGAAAAGCAGGCTACGCACTAAGAATTTACCTCCGGTATAAGAACGGCCTCGCGGGCGAGCTTACAAACGACGAGCTGATAAGGTATCTGAAGAAATCAGGGAATAACGTGGGAAAAGTAAAAGAATGCTTCGACCTATGCAACCTTGTCGAGTTTGCAAAATATGAGGCCAATGATGACGATTTCAAGAAGATAGTGGGAATTGCGGAGGGGATGATACGTTAGAGTCGTATTAGCGGGTTTAAAAACCCGCGCTACGTCATGGGAGGACTCCCTTATCCATTCTCCCCTATCCCCTTTCCCCTTATCGGGATGGGGACATCCCTCCTACAATTTCGTTCTCCGTGTTCTTCGTGGCTTCGTGGTGAAAAATACAATCTAATCATTCTCCAAAATCTCCCCTTTGAATCACTAAAGGAAAATGACGCCGTAACACGAAGCGACATGAATCGAAAAATTTCAAATTTGAATTTCACAACCTGATATATGAAAAAAACAGTTTCAACCATTATTACATTACTAATCATCTATCTGCTTTCGCATGGTCTGCATGCAAAAGACGATTTTGTTATTTCGGAAAAGAATATGAAAAAACTTGATCGAAAAGGCAGGGTCTATCCCGTCAGAGTACTGGAGAGCGGGTGGATGGTTGCGGTTTCTGAGAGAGAAAACGACAGCAGTCGAATTTTGCTGGTATCTCCCCGCGGAAGAACAAGGCGGTGGATCAAGACACCCTTTGAAAAGATTGATTATATCGCCTGTAGTGATAATGGAGAAAAGGCAATATTATATACACAGAAAAATCTCGAATTCGTTTATGTTGACCTGAAACGAAGAAAGTGTACCGGCATTTTCAAGCTCGAAAATGGAAAGACAGGCTTCGCCCTATACGGCGACAAGAGATCCTGGCTTTCATTCAACGGGGATGAGTTATACGCCCGCGGCTATTACTACAACAACGAAGGGCTCTTCACCGTTGACAATATCGTGAGAATTCACCCCGAGAATATCGGTATAAAGGTTTTTGAGCCTGTAGTTGAAATCCCCCAATTGATCGAAGGAGCGAAACAATTTTATCCCACCGCCACGGATATCGAAAACATAAATACATCGGGAAAATATCTATTTTATACCGCCGGCGATAAATCCGGAGGAGTCTTCTTTGCGTTGGATCTCAAAGGTTTCCTGATACACAGGATAGATAGTTTCCGCTCTTTTCATGGAAATGCCCACCATCCGGGTAAAAATTTGCTTGCGTATGCCGCCAAAAGAACATCGGACCCAACGGAGACAGGGGAGCTTATTTTATATGATCTGAATACCCGTAAAATGCTGAACACATGGAACGGGAGATATTTTCATCCTGTTTTTGATACTAAAAGCGACAAAATCGCCGTCGGACTTACCGTCCCCATCCTGGAAGGACGCTATATAACCCACATCCCCATCTATTCCGTTTCCCAATCGTCAAAATACGAGAAAACGGAAGACTTTCTGCCCCGGTATAATCCCATCGACTGGATATTTGTTGATAATGGAAAATATCTATTCCTGGTCACCGGAAAAGAAATATACAAACATAAATTGAAATAGCTGCTCGACAAAGGAGAATCCTAAAATGAATAATAAACCGGCCCTTATCGGCGGGGAATCGGAATTTCCTCGATCCATACCGTTTGCACGCCCCACATTACCGCCCTTCGAGGAGTTGGAACAAGGTTTGCGGGATATTGTTGAGTCGGGTATGGTAACAAAGGGGAAGTACCTCAAGGAATATGAGAAGGCAATCAGCGATATGCTTGAAACTCCCTATTGCCTCGGCGTTGTTAATTGCACGATGGGACTTTTCATGCTTCTCAAAGCACTGGGAATCAAGGGGGAGGTTATTGTACCCTCGTTTACATTCATGTCCTCATTCCATGTCATAGAGCTTCTGGGATTGACCCCCGTTTTTGTTGATTGTGAAAAAGATACATTCACAATTGATCCCCAAAAAGTTGAGGAAGCTATAACGCCTGAAACATCAGCTATAATGGCGGTGAGCATATTTGGAAACCCGCCGGACATAAAGTCCCTGGAAGATATTGCCGGCAGACACAACCTGAAATTCATTATGGACTCTGCACATTCTTTCGGTACTCTATATTATGGCCGCCCCATGGGAAGCTATGGCGATGGCGAAGTTTTCTCCACAAGTGCTACAAAACTCGTCGCAACGGGCGAGGGCGGAGTTATTTCAACAAAACATAAAGAAATATATGAATTTATCAAAATTTTCAGAGAATATGGAAATACAGGAGATTATAATTGCGAAGTTGCCGGGATAAACGGAAGGCTCAGTGAATTCCACGCCCTCTTAGGTCTCAAGGCAGTGCCGAAATTAGAAGAAATGGCGCTGGCGCGAAACCATATCGCAAAAACATACAGGGAAAATCTTACAAATATGCCCGGAATAATCTTTCAGAAAATAAGAGATGGCTGCCGATCCTCATATAAGGATTTTGCAGTGATAATTGACGACATCCAGTTTGGGTTGAATCGTGATACCTTGGCGACGGCTTTACTCGCCGAGGGAATCCCCACCAGAAAATATTTTCACCCGCCGGGACACCTTCAGAAAGTCTATAGGAAATATAAGGATCGCTACACTGGCAGGCTTGAGGTAACGGAATACCTGTCGAAGAATTCCCTCATATTGCCCGTATATTCCCATATGTCCCCGGACACCGTGAGAAAAATTGTAAACGCAGTTGAAAAAATATATCGCTTCGCTCCTGAGATAAGGAAATAAGGGTTTTTGCCTCTGAGGAAATGAGGAGAACGGATGGCGGATGGCGGAGGAAGAATCCCTTTTCCCATTTCTCTTTTCCCATTTCCCTTTCACCACGGAGCCACGGAGAACACGAAGAAAATGAAAGTAAAAAATCTCTGCGCTCTCCGCGTACTCTGCGTTGAAAAATATCTACATAAAGAGCGAAAGAATTGAACATCAGGAAAACAAAATGGCTGTGGCTCATTCTCCCCGTGCTGTTCTTGCTTATTGCGGGGGGAATATATTATTCTTATTCCATTGTGGAGAAAATCGGTTATTATTCCGATGAGCCATACCCAACAGCGGACGGCAGGGGATTCTTCGTGATGCGGATTCCTGATTCGGACAAGCTCGCCTCGCACCTGCCTCCTGCGGAAATTAAAGTGGAATTTATTTACTTTCCATCGCTCAATTCCGAAGGGGAGAAAATAGGAACCGTCACCGTGGGCTATGACAATGTTGAATTCTACTTCGGAGTAAAAGGCGGGAATTTATATTACATAACATCCACGGCACAAAAAGCGACAAAAAGCGGTAGCCTGCAATCTATTTCGGCGTTTCAATTAAAGAGAAAATTCAATATAATAAAGTCGGGTGGACAAATGAGGAAAAGCGTTGATATGCCTCCCGGCCAATATGTCCTGAAAAACCCCGTGAATATTCTGCTCATAAAAAACGGGAAAGAAATCTATAATTATGATCCGTTAACAGATAGCAGGAAACTTCTCTGCAATCTCCCGGAAGAATATGACCCGAAAGCAATAAAAATATTACCGGGCAATAATCCTGACAGCTTGATATACCTTATATCATCGGGAGGAGTGGGCATGAATTATTATTACTTCTCGCGAAAAACGGGTAAGACGGTTAATTTAAAGGAGATCACCGGAAAACATCAGGTGGGAGCATTTGTACAGTTCGAAACATTTGACGATAGGATTATTAACCTCTTCCCATTTTCAGACACACCCTTGTTTTTCTTCACGGATAATATGAAACTTGTGCCGGAGAAGATAGGTACTTCCGTATTCAAACTTTCCCCGGACGGGAGCAGGATTGCGTTTGTCACTTTTCATAAAAAATTATTTCTCTACAATTTTAATACAAAGCAATCCAGATTATTGTATAAAGAGAACCGTGCAGATCATATGATTCATAAGTACTTCTGGCTTCCCTCACAGGATGAGATCATAGTTCACCTGACAATCCCCACAACAAAGGCATCGGTTACCGCCGACGAGATAATTGCCATTAATCCTGATACCGGGAAAATGAGGGTTGACGTTAAACCCTGCCCGGCATACAGGTATGGAAAAAGCAAATATCTTCAGTTTGCCAGGAAAATAAGGGATAGAATCAACAAGCTTTTCAAGAAAAAAATCCTGCCATAATAAGATAATAGAGGGTTTGAATTTGTGATGTAGAAATTTGAAAAAGCTTGAAAGAGCGACTATTGTTCAGGGGGGGCAGGTAGATTAAAAAGGAACGAACCGTATATTATTACCTTGCCCTTTACTCCGGACTTGGCTTCACCATGGTCATTTTCATCGTCCTTTGCATGTTTCTTGGTCTTTACCTGGATGACAGGCTGGGAACCGGGCACAACCTCGCTCTCCTCATGACTGTTGTGGGAATGGGCGTGGGCGGATGGTGGACTTATCGACGCATAATAAAAAATACTCTTGAAGATGAAGAGGACGACGAGAGTAATGAATCCACATCAACTAAGAAAACATTTCCGCTAAAATCGGGGCTGGAAGCCCCTCCTACATTAGATGATCTGAATAAGACAGATGGTGAAAATGAAAAATATTCTGAAGAGAAATAGCATCAACACACTGCTCCTTTTTGCCACAGGGGCGATTCTGATAGCATTATTCGGAAAAACATCAGACTTGATTGGTTTTGCTACCGGCATTATAGCCGGACTGGCGGCAATCAATCTTAACATTATTTTCTTCGGAAAATTCAAACTCGGGTCTATCCCACCCGTGTTTTATGTTGGTTATTTTATGTTGAAGCTTGCAATAATCGGGGTGATTTTTTATATCTCGATGAAGGCGGGCGGATCTCCGGTTTACATCGCGGCAGGCATAACTTGTGGGATTGTTTCGCAGGTTATTGCGATGCTGCTACCTGCAAAGATTAATTAGCTTTTAACCCGGATGATGCTTTTTAATTCAACGCAGAGATCGCGGAGTTCGTAGAGAACTTATTATATCGAGGGTTCCTGTTAATTAATCGCATCAATTTTCAGGCATTCTCCGATATAATTTTATACCGGTGATAAATAGATTATTTTCCCGGCAGAAAGTTACAATACGGTAATTACAAGATTCCAAATGCATTTTTAGAATTTAATAAAACCGCAAAGAAGCAAAGAGAATTATTTTAATCTTTGTGGACTTTGTGGTCTTTGCGGTGAATAAAACGGTGAATAGACCATGGAAGCTATACATTTTGTACGCTACAACTTATATGGATACACGGTAAACGTTGACACCATAATAGTAACCTGGCTCATTATGGCGGTATTTTTTGTTTTTCTTTTAATTCTGAGGACAAAGCTGAATGTTATTCCCGGCAAAATCCAGGCTCTTATCGAAATGGTAGTCGATTTTTTCGATGAGCAGGCGGACTCGATGGCCGGTCCCGATGGCAGGGAATATGCTCCCATAGTGTTTTTTATTTTCATTGCAGTTCTTCTTTTTAACTGGATCGGGCTTTTGCCGGGAATGCTCAAAGTGGGGAGAATCCCCATATTCATATCCCCCACGAGGGACATAAACACCACAGTGGCGCTGGCGCTATGCACTTTTGTTATATTTAATTATTATGGATTCAAGAAAAAGGGATTGAGGTACTTTCTCAATTTTATACATCCCGCTCACGAGGTTGCCAGGAGTCTGCCCGTATATATGCTCTGGCTGATGATCCCCCTCACCTTTCTTTTTCTTATTTTGAATATAGTTGAGTTGTGCGCTCGTGTTCTGTCGCTTTCAATCCGTCTTTTTGGCAATGTCCTGGGCGAGCACATAGTGGGCACGGCCCTGATATTATTCACAACCGTTGTTCTTAAGCTTTTCGTGGTGGCCGGGATTTTGACATATCTCCTGCCGCTTTTTGTGTTTTTCTTAAGCGTCATTACCGGCGCCGTTCAAGCGTTTATTTTTGCAGTCCTGACCCTCACATATATTGCGGGGGCGGTTGCGGAATATGAATAGTTATATTATGAATAGTTATATCGGACAGATCGAAAGGAGGTCTTATAAGGCCTATGAGACATAAAATTTTGACAGTCGGATTGATCGCCGTCATTTGCTTCATAATACTGTCTTCAACTCCTGTTTTATGCAAATCGGTTGATCGGGGTGTAATCATTACCGCCCAGGAAAACGAGGGGCAAGCCGGCGAATCCACAGGGAAAACTCCCGACAGGTCTCCCGAGGCAATGAAGGTGAGAGGTAATCTGCTTATTGTATCGGCATTGTCCGCTGCACTTGCCATAGGTGTAGCGGCATTCGGCGCGGCGCTTGCCCAGGGGAATGCGCTTGGAAAGGCACTGGAATCCATAGGAAGAAATCCCGAGTCGCAGAGTAAAATTTTCCCAACACTCGTTCTGGGACTTGCCTTTATAGAATCGCTTGCACTTTATGCACTATTGATATCTCTTGCCCTTGTATTTTTCAACCCCCTGATCCAGTTGTTATAAAATAACAGATTACAGACCGGGAGGAATATGAAATGCTTAAAATAAATGCGACCCTCATCATTCAGATCATAAATATTATCGTGTTTTTTGTAATTATAAAGGTTTTTCTCTATAAGCCTCTGATGAATATTATCCGGTCCCGCCAGGACAGGATAATAAAACATCTTGCCGATGCCGAGGCTGTTAGAGACGAGTCCGATGAGATGAAGAGAAAATACAAGAAAAAGCTCAAGGAAGTACATGCCGAGGGAGCAAAGATATTGAAAGAATACAGCGACGAGGGAAAGCGTATCAAGAACGAGGAGGTTCAGAAGGCGAAGGATGAGGCAAAAAGAATATTGGAGCATACCGAGGTGGAGGTCCGACACCGCCGGGAAAAGGCGTCAAGAGATCTGAAAAATCAGGTGTCGGATCTGGCGGTAAAAATCTCGATGAGAGTACTCTCCGATTACCTCAATATTGATGAGCAAAAAGACCTGGCAATGAAACTTGCCGAGAAGGTGAAAATACATTATGAAGGGTGAGTCAATCGCCGAGCATTATTCCCAGGCTTTGCTGGAAATTGCCAAAGAAAAGGATAAAGTTGATGAGTATTTTGACGAGCTAAGATATGTCAAAGAGAATTTACTTACTTTTAAGCGACTGAACCATATTATCAAAAACCCGGGAGTGGCGGCACATGTTAAAAAAGAAATTCTCAGGGAACTGTTTGGAGATAGAATAAGCCCCGATGTACTTCATTTCATTTTTCTCATAATTGACAAGAACAGAGAGTTGTACCTGGAAAAAACAATTGACCGATATATGGAGAAAGTATTTGATTCGAAGAATATCATCCAGGCGGATGTGGTAATGTCAAATTTCCCCCCTCTGGATTTTGTCGAAAAAATCAGGGAGAAAATTTTCGAAAGCACCGGAAAAAAAGCTGAACTGACACTCAGCAGGGACCCGAATTTAATCGGGGGATTTCAGATAATTATTAAGGACAGAATAATTGACTACAGCATAAGGGGACAACTGGAGAAAATCAAACAGGAGTTACACAGTCTCCCTATAACGGATGTCGGATAAGGAAAGCAGGATTTTATCTCTAAGGAAATGAGGAAATAAGGAAAGGATAATGGAAGACGGATAACTCCCATTACGTAGCGCGGGTTTTAAAACCCGCCGATAATCGGATGGCGTATGCCGGTTCCCGTTTCCCGCTTCTCATTTCCCGCTTCCAAATTAAACGGGAGGTTTCCATGACCATCAATGCCGACGAAATAACGGAAGTACTAAAAAGGCACATTGAAAATTATTCCGCCACATTTGAGGAAAGTACTTATGGCTCAATCATACAGATTGGGGATAATATCACCAGGATTTACGGACTCTCGGACGCACGATCCGGTGAGCTTGTCCAATTCGAGAACGGAACATACGGTATTGTCATGAACCTGGAAGAATATTGCATCGGATGTGTAATCCTGGGAAGCGACGTCGGTATTCAGGAAGGACAGAGCGTAAAGAGAACAGGTCACATTGCAAAGGTTGCCGTGGGGAAAGAGCTTCTGGGAAGAGCTGTGAATCCGCTGGGAATCCCCATCGACGGCAAAGGACCCCTGAGGACGGAAAAGTTCCGTCCTGTTGAGTTTCCCGCTCCCCGGGTAGTTGACAGGCAGCCGATAAACAGGCCTCTCTATACGGGACTGAAGGCGATAGATTCGCTTGTCCCCATAGGCAGGGGGCAGAGGGAAATGATTATCGGAGACCGTCAGACGGGAAAGACGGCGATCGCTGTTGACACAATCCTGAACCAGACCCCGGAAGATGTATATTGCATATATGTAGCCATAGGACAGAGAACAAGCTCGGTTGCATCAGTGATTGAGATTCTCAGAAAGCACGACAGGCTAAAAAACACGACTATTGTCATTGCATCGCCAAATGAGCCCGCAAGTCTTCTATATCTGGCGCCATATGCCGGATGTGCTATTGCGGAAGAATACATGTACAACGGCGAGGATGCGCTGGTAATTTATGACGACCTGACCAAGCATGCCAACGCATACCGTGAATTGTCACTGCTCCTCAGGCGTCCTCCGGGAAGGGAAGCTTATCCCGGCGATGTTTTCTACCTTCACAGCAGGCTCCTGGAGCGCTCTGCAAGAATGTCGGATGCGCTGGGCGGAGGATCCTCAACTGCCTTGCCCATCGTCGAGACCCAGATGGGAGATGTGTCTGCTTATATACCGACAAATATTATTTCTATAACCGACGGGCAAATATACCTCGACAGAGATCTTTTCCACAAGGGAATAAGGCCTGCCGTCGACGTGGGACTTTCCGTCTCCAGGGTGGGAGGATCGGCACAGATCCCGGCAATGAAAAAAGTAGCGGCTCCACTCAGGCTCGATCTGGCACAGTTCAGAGAGCTTGAGGCGTTCATGAAATTTTCCTCGGAAGAGTTGGAAAAGGGATGTCGTGGTATGGTGATAAGGGGCAAGAGGATTACCGAAATTTTAAAGCAAAAGCAGTTCAATCCGATCTCCGCTCCCTACCAGATTGCAGTGTTATACCTGGCGTCAAGGGGGCATATTAACGATGTGCCCCTTGCTCAGATTCAGGTTATGGAAGCTACATTTATAAGCTTCCTCAAAGGTAACTTTCCCCAGTATGAAAACCAGATCAGGGCGACCGGTAGATTCACTCGCCTGGCCGAGGATATTCTTCTTGACGCGATCCACAAATTCAGGAAAATATACCTTACAGAGCATATCGGACACGAGCAGATGGAATTAACCCGTGAGGATTCATTTCACGAGAGAATATGGAAGGAAATCGAAGAGGAAGAGCATGAAGCCGAGGAGATGGAGGAGGAGCTTGAAGCCGACCTGGAAGAGGTAAGGAAATTCATAGGGCAATAGTAAAACGAACGAAAGCGGTATGGGTCAAGTTAGAATTTACCACGAAGCCACGAAGGACACGGAGTTTTTAATTTTTGGATTCTTCGCGAACTTCGTGTCTTCGTGGTGAATATATATTTTTTCGACAGTCTCAAATCAGAAGGATGAGCAATAATCATGCAACAGGTAAGGGAGATAAAAAAGCGCATTGCCACAGTCAGTAATATCAGTCATTTGACGAAGGCAATGAAGACTCTTGCAACCGCCAGGGTAGGGAGTGCGAAGCAGGTTATGAAGAATGCGAGGGTTTACGAGGAGAAAATGTCCGGAGTGGTTCATGATCTGGTTTCACTCGTGCCCCACGCAGGCTCACCTCTCATTACCAGGCATGATGCAGGAAAATACGCTTTCGTAATTATGACCGCCGACCTGGGATTTTGTGGCACATTTAACCACAATATCATTCATTCGGCAATGGATTTTATCGATGTGCACAAACCGGGCGAAGATTTATTCATAATAGCGATGGGAGGCAAGATTCTCTCCCTGTTGAATCGGTGGGGCATTCCGACGGAGCTATCAATCCCCCGGTGGAAAACCGATTATGGAACTGCAAGAGTTGTAATTGACCTGTGCACGGATATGTTCCTGTCGGGGAAGGTTGACAGGGTACTGGTACTCTACTCGAGACCTGCAATGGGAATGAAAATGCAGGCATATCGCGACACTCTCCTGCCGCTTTCTCCTGAAGAGAAAAAGAAGAAAGACCGAATTGATTATATTGTTGAGCCTTCGTCCGCAGAGGCGATAAACAACATTCTCCCAGTCTATCTAAGGGCAAAGATGTTCCGGATGATGGCGGAGACACGGGCAGGCGAGCTTTCTGCGCGGGTGCAATCAATGACCAATGCAAACGAAAACGCCGAGAATCTATTGAGCGAACTGACATTGCAATATTACAGGGCAAGACAGGAGAGCATTACAAGTGAAATAATAGAAATCACAAGTGCTACGGAAACGATGAAATAAATAACAGGGTGATAAAATATGCCGGAAAAATTCAACAAAGGAAAAGTAATCCAGGTAATAGGCTCCGTGCTTGACGTACAATTCGAGCCCGGTGAACTGCCCAGGATACTTAACCTGCTAAGAATCCCACTTGAGGATATCGATGGAAACAAGACAGGGAAGTTTTTACCTCTGGAAGTAATGGAAGAGTTGGGACACTCCCGTGTCAGATGTCTTTCTCTTGGTCCGACAGACGGACTTCGAAGGGGAATGCCCGTTATTGATACAGGCGAACCCATTATGGTTCCTGTAGGCAAGGAGACTCTTGGAAGGCTTTTCAATGTTCTGGGTCAGCCTATCGACAAAAAAGGGCCTGTTATCACTGAAAAGAAATACCCCATCCACAGGCAAGCTCCATCCCTTGAAGAGCAGGTTCCCACAACCGAGATGTTCGAGACAGGCATAAAAGTTGTCGATCTACTCGCGCCGTATTCGAGGGGAGGTAAAACCGGTTTATTCGGCGGAGCGGGAGTGGGGAAAACCGTTCTCATACAGGAGCTTATTCACAACATCGCTTCAGAGCATGAGGGATTCTCCGTTTTCGTCGGGGTCGGCGAGAGAACAAGGGAAGGGAACGAGTTTTGGCTGGACATGAAGGAAACGGGAGTTCTTGAAAAAACCACCCTTGTATTCGGGCAGATGGATGAGCCTCCGGGAGTTCGATTCAGGGTGGGACTCACCGGAATAACAATGGCGGAATATTTCCGTGATGAGGAAAGGCAAAATGTGCTTCTTTTTATTGACAATATATTCCGGTTTGTGCTGGCGGGGTCCGAGGTTTCCGCTCTGTTGGGGAGAATGCCCTCGGCAGTGGGATATCAGCCCACTCTTGCAACTGAGGTGGGGCAATTGCAGGAGAGGATCACAACGACACTTGCAGGAGCTATAACCTCCGTCCAGGCTATATATGTTCCGGCGGATGACATTACCGACCCGGCGGTAACGACAACTTTTTCCCACCTTGATGCCACATGCGTACTGTCACGCAATATAGTGGAGCAAGGCATTTATCCTGCGATTGACCCGCTTTCCAGCACATCACGCCTTATGGAGCCTCGATTCATTGGCGACGAACATTACTATGTCGCCAGGGAAGTTCAGGA
This sequence comes from Vulcanimicrobiota bacterium, assembly GCA_021107945.1. GTDB lineage: Bacteria > Vulcanimicrobiota > JAJTBE01 > JAJTBE01 > JAJTBE01 > JAIORV01. The sequence continues at coordinate 31,888 of JAIORV010000103.1, forward strand.
GACTCTTCAACGGTATAACGACCTGCAGGATATCATCGCAATAATGGGAGTGGAGGAGTTATCCGACGATGACAGGATAATTGTATCCCGCGCCCGCAGAATTCAGAAATTTCTGTCACAACCCATGTTCGTGGCGGAGCAGTTCACAGGAAGGCCGGGGCGGTACATTCCCCTCGGGGACACAATACATGGATTCAAGGAAATTCTCACCGGCGAGCTTGATCATATCCCGGAGCAAGCTTTCTATATGGCGGGAGACGTTGACGACGTGCTGGAAGAATCGCAAAAAATTAACGAGGGGGACAGCGGACTCGAACAGGAATCATGCCCTCTTGTTTGATATTCACCGCAGAGATCGCGGAGTCCGCAGAGGGTAACCGGAGAAAAAACATTTGTTCCCCCGGTTAAAACCGGGGGATAATCTCACGGGAGGTTTAAAAACCTCCGCTACCGGTAAAATTGGAGTCGGGAAATTAGAAGCGAGATCCGTTTATCGGGATGGGGACATCCCTCCTACAGATTGAGGCGGGAAATGAGAAGCGGGAAGCGGGATCCGTTCTGCGACATCTGCCGTCATTCATTTTCTTCGTGTTCTCCGTGACTTCGTGGTGAATAAACAAATATGGCCTACGTTTCCATAATCCGTTTTCCTTATTTCCTCATTTCCTAAGAGGCAAAATCTTTACTTCCTTATCACCATTCGAGGCCTTCCATCTGGCCGGTTAGCTCTTTGAGTTTCTTCTCGACAATAAGTTTCTTGTTGTCCTTGCGTTTCTTGAGCATTTGCTTCAATTCTTCTATTTTCTTCGACATTTCATTCACTTCACGGGCACGGTTTTTACTGCGGATATCGAAGATCTGATTCAATGTCTGGGTCAGCTCGGATTTTATCTCTTTCTTGCGTTTTTCATCTTTGGATTCCCTGAATTCTTTTGCAAGTTTTATCATCTTGCCGTCAAGTTTCATTTCACTCATGAGCCTGGCGTAAATTTTTGGATCTTTTTTCTTCATCATTTCGAGGAAACTCATGTGCCTGATTCCCTCGGAAACAACCCTCAAGTAAAGTTCCGGTCTTGCAAGTTTCAAATCCTGGATTTCCCGGTACTTGTCGGGATCATTAATCTTGAGCCATTTCTCAAATTTCTCAATCTGCTCTTTTGTCATCAGGGACATCATTAGAGCCTCTTCCTTTCCCTGTCCTTTCTGTCCGGGATGTTGTCTCATCTTACCGGGAGGGCCGCCCCTTTTCCCCGCAGGCCTATCGATTTTGGCGGGCGGAGGTCCCTGTGCGATTGTCAGTGAAATGTCCCGGGATGCTTCTTTTGGCGTTAGCTTTGCCAGTGCAACGGCACTCAACAGGATGGCTATGAAAACCACCACTGCCGTAATTATTAAATTTTTCCTTTTCATTGATATCATCCTTTCTATCAAAATTTCTTAATTTTCTCCTCGATGCTGTCCATTTCCGCTTGAATGGAGGAATACTCCCTGTACTGCCTGCTGTTGGAATATGGCATATAGTATCCGTCCTGTCCCGGTGTAATTCCTGAGTAGAAGTCCGTCGAGTCGGAGAAGCTGATTTGTGGAAGCCATGCTACGTTTATCTCCCTTTTCACCTTCTCAATTTCCTTATCGGGGTTGACATCAAGAGCTGAGGATATACTACCTCTGGTTTCCGTTGCCGGGTGTTTTGGAGATTTGCCGGGCTTCACGGTCATATCACCCAGGTGTGTTAATATCATCATCACGCCAATCAAAAACAGCAATATTGCCGCCGCATACCTCAAGGCTCTTTGGTGGGCATATAGAAAGTCAAGGAAATAATCCCACAGTTTTTTCTTCCTTTCCCTGTATTTGGCGGCATAATCGAGGATCTTGCCTCTTGCCGACTCTGCAGGCTCCTCCGCCGGGAGTTTTTCGAGAAGATCACACGCCTGTTTCATCTCGTTGAATTCCTTGCGGCATCCCTCACAGTCGGCAATATGCTCCTCAAGCATCTTCTTATCCCTATCGGATATTTCGCCGCAGAGATATTTCACGCTAAGTTTTTGAAAATCGGTTGGTTTCATATTATCATCCTCGGCTTTATGTTATAAACATGCCCGCAAGCATCTTTCTCAAATATCGCAGTGCATAGTGCATTCTTCCCAGGGCTGTGTTTAATGGTATCTCCATTGCCTCGGCAATCTCACGAAATTTCATTCCGGAGTAATGTTTCATGATAAGAACCTGTTTTTGCTCATCAGGAAGCTTATCAATTGCAGACTTCAGTTTTTCCACAATTTCCCTTTCCACCACTTCCTGCGCCGGATCTTTTGGCGATATTCCCGGGTTTGCCGCACATGTAGTAATTCTCTTCTCATAATGCTCCATATCGCCGTCTTCCCTGAATCTTCGTTTCCTGAGATTGTCTATTGCCAGGTTATGGGCAATCCTGAAGATGTACGATTTGAACTTACCCCGGGGGTGATATCGCTCAAGTTTTTCAATAAGTTTGCAGAATGTATCCTGGAGGATGTCGTCCGCTTCTTCCCTTGATCCCGTTATTCTCATCAGATAACCGTAGAGAGGTCCCGAATAACGGTCATATAGCACCCCCAGAGCGGATAGATCGCCTTCTCGATATTTTGCAATAAATTTGTCGTCGTCAAATTTTTCCATTCAGACCTCTCTTCTTATGAAACGAATGATCGTGAAAAATATTGTAATGGTTTCATGGATATTTTGACATTATGTTCAAAATCTCATTTAAAATTTGTGATTATATTTCAGGTCATTCCATAAGCTGTTTCTAGTTAATTGTGTCTTGTTATTAGGGCGGCGGGACGCCACCCCCACCATTATAACAATGCCGGTGGCTGCGGCGTCTCGCCACAGAAAAATCGGAGAATGCCTGAAAATTGATGCAATTGATTAACAGGAACCCTCGATATAATAAGTTCTCTGCGATCTCTGCGTTGAATTAAAAAGCATTATCCGGCTTAAACCATTCTATATAAGCTGAAAGTCCGAGATATGTGGAATTCAATTGACTTTTCCTTTTTTTATCGTTAAAATTTAAGTACTCACATTTCGCACATATGAATTTGTTAAGAAATAATATAAATTATTTTAAGTTGCTTGGGGTAATAATAGGTGTTTTAAGGTGTTTAAGACAACACCACAATTTATTGTGGTGAATTGAGTGTAAACCCCACCACTACAGCGTCCTAACCACTTCAGTGGTTTATCTTATCAAGAAACCGTTGAAACGGTTGAATTGGAAGTGAGAGGTAGGTTTTATAGGCTTCTAACCACCAGATTAAAATCTGGTGCTGTCTTAAAAGCTCGATAAGTTTATAATTAATATGAAATATGATTATAAGGCATGAGAGCAGGAACTGGAGGTTTTGTCTTGGAGAAGCTTACGAAATCTGACCTGGACAGGTATGATCGGCAGATCATTATCGAAGAAATCGGCAGGCAGGGACAGGAGAAGCTGAAGAATGCCCGGGTTACCATTGTGGGCGCGGGTGGGCTTGGGTCGTCTGTCTCCATGTACCTGGTTGCGGCAGGAATCGGAGAAATTACAATTATTGACGGTGATTCCGTCAGTCTTTCAAACCTCAACCGCCAGATTTTACATGGGGAGTCAGCTATCGGGAAAAGTAAGGTTGAATCCGCCATTAGGAGATTGAAAGACATTAATTCTGATATTATCATCAAGGGAATATGTGATAAGGTGACAGACGACAATGTACTTGCACTCATGGCTGATTCTATGGCAATAATTGACTGCCTGGACAATTTCCTGACACGATTCATATTAAACAGGGCTGCGCTTAAATTGGAGATCCCCCTGTTTTTCGGCGCATGTTACGGATTTGAAGGAAGGGTTTCAGTTATTATCCCGGGAAAGACGCCATGCCTTGAATGTCTTTTAAAATCAATTCCACCCCCGGAAAAGGTTCCTGTGCTCGGAGCAACTCCCGGAGTAATCGGCGCCATTCAGGCTACCGAGGTTATTAAATATTTCATCGGGATAAAACCAACACTGGCCGGTAAATTGTTATTATATGACGGGAAAAATAATATGTATGAGACAATTGAAATATCAAGGGATCCGGATTGCCGGGCATGTGGGACTTCCCACGGAAGGAGAAATGAATGAAAATAAAGGTAAAAATTCTCGGAGTTCTCAAAAAACCTGAAGGTAAAAGCATTTTTCAACTGGAGCTTCCTGACGGTGCAAAACTTACCGATATATATGAAAGACTTAATTATACTAAACTGGAAGCTTCATTTGTTGTGCCCGCCGTGAACGGGAAAGTAAAAAAACCTTCACATACATTAAGTGAGAACGATGAGGTTCTGCTTTCCATGACGGTCGGCGGAGGATAGACAATAAAATTCCGGTTCGACGTCAGAAAATTATATATGGCTTAATTTTCAATGTTTTTTTCAAGAGATGAGCATTAATTACCAATACAACAAGAGTGCCGAATATATTTACAAACACTGCGCCCTTCAAGCCAAACAGGTATATCAATGCAACAGCCAGGACGATACTGATTAACAATCCGGCTACATTTATTTTCAACATCGTTTTTTCATTTCCCGAATAGCTCAGAAATGGGATAACCATCTGCAAGGGGCTCATGATACTTCCGAATACAATCATAATAATTAACAGGTAGTAGTAAGGCACATATTCCGGTCCGAAATGTCCCAGAAGCTTTTTTCCCCAGAGAATTACTACGATGCAAACAATGAGATTGACGAGTGCTATAAAAGCAAAAGACTTATTATATATCTTCTGAAGTCTTATGTAGTTTCTTTCCTTTACAAGAGGAGCGACAAACGGGTTAACTACAGCTTTTACAGCCTGTATTATCAAAAAAACACCACTATAAATAACACTCATAGCAGCAAATATACCGACATTATTCTCGTTACCGGGCATTATTTCAAGAGTAATAATCTCTACATTCGTAAGAGTAAAAGTTACAAAAGAAGATAGCATTAACGGAATAGCAACGGCCCCCCAGTCCTTTATATCAAACAGGGGCTTTTCCCTTAATACGGTATCAGGGACGTAGTGAAAAATAATATACACATCGATTATTACCACAACCATCATCGCACAGAATAAACCTATAAATATAAGATGATTTTCCAGGTCGATGTTGGCTCTTACAACGAAAAGAACAAATGCAAATAAAATTATGGGGCTTATAACTGCATCAGGTATTCTGGAAATATTTTGCTTGCCTATACACTCAATAATCCTGAGCAACAGAAATGACAACGCCAGAAAAGGAACGAGAAATATCATATAACTGACAGGATGATAATTCTTGATAACTGACAATTCTTTGCCCAGAAAAGTCAGGGTATTATATGTGATAAGCCCTGATAAACAAATAATTATTATACTGGTGAGCAAGAGAATTATCAGGTAGTGCTGTATGTACCCCTTGAAAAAATTCCATTTGCTCTCTTTCACATAATTGGGCACAAACCGGGGAATGGCGTCCCCTCCCCCGAGCAAAGCAAGCGTGGCAAGAATTTGAGCAATCGATATTGCAAATTTGAAGTCGCCATATTCCGCCTGGCTCAGGTTGCGGGCAATTAATGAATTAAGAATATAAGTAAAAAGAAAACCTACTATGATTACAGTGAATACAAAAATATATGATTTCACACCACGTTGGGGGTGGAAATTTGCTTTCTTTTCATTTTTTTCTGTCTGCATCCGTGCCGTTTCCTTCTGTTACCGATGATATGATGCTTGATTATCCGGCATTTGAGGAGAATGTAACATTGTCAAAGCATTCAGAATATTTGCCAACAAATCAAGTTCTTGGTATCAATCCCTGCGTGGAATTATATTGCGGGTAATTGGGCGGCACATTTTGCCTGCTTGTGATAATGCCTTGAGATTGATTTCGTTTAAACCTGAAATCTTCCCTGCCATTTTGGGCATATGGCTTCTTTTTTCTTCTGAAGATAGGACTAAATGCTCACTTTGATTATCCTGATTTACTGAAAAAAGCTTAAAAGTGGTAAACTGGAAACTGGAGAAGGGAGATGGGATATGGGATATGTCCCCCCTTCGAACTCAGCGTTAAAAAAACAATAAGCCCTTTGCGTTCTCCGCGTTCTTTGCGGTAAAAAAACTCCGTGTCCTCCGTGTCCTCTGTGGTAAAAGAAACTCAGGATTCGCTCTTAAAAATATCTCGTAATTGTCTTCTTTATTACTTCCGCCGCAACATCAACCGAATTTATTTCCACATACTCCCCGGCCTGGTGCTCGTTTCCGCCTACGGGAGGGATTACAATTACGGGCATCAACATTGCGAAATAGTTCTCATCTGCGTTTGATTTTCCATAGCATATTTCGGGCTCCATATTCAGAACTTCCCTCACGGCGGATTCTGCAGACATAACAAGGTGATTACTTTCATCTATTTTATATGGCTCATTAAATGGAGTCTTTCGAAAATGAAACTTCTTCCTGTCTTCTTCCGATAGCTTTCTCGGATCTATCAACTTGAAAGACGGAAATGAACCGCTCTTTGTTTTGCCGGAATATTTGCTGTTTTCCCTCGATAATATTTCCTCAATCTGTTTATATATTGTTACGGAAGTCTGCGGGATCGAATAAAGAAAATCGAACCATACCATGCATTCCTCAGGAGTCGATAAACCTCCAATTTCCGAGTTAATATATGTTGTGGAGACATTTCCCGGCGGGAGATCGGGATCATTGCCGGTATCAATTTTCTCAACATCTTCGATCAATTTCAGTGCGTATTTTATGGGATTTACGGCATGCTCCGGTGTGGAGGCATGAGCCGCCTTTCCCTTGATCCTGACACCGGCCCTGCATCGTCCATGCCTTCCGAGTAAAAGTTTGCCCAGGCGGGCGGGAGTCCTGCCGGTTCCCACTTCCGGGACAATACAGGCGACACAATCCTTAACAAAATCCGATTTCAACAGGACATACGCCCCGGCGGAATCGCATTCCTCATCAACACCAAATGCGACCTTTATCTTATATCCATGGGGCTTAATATCTTCGACCGCCTTGAGAATTGCCACGATCCCCGCTTTCATGTCATCGGAGCCAAGCCCGATTAATCTGCCGTCTTTCTCGACAGGCGAGTAAGGATCCAGCCCCATATCGCTCCATGCCTTAACCGGGGGAACCGTGTCCATGTGGGCATAAAGAAGGATGCTTTTATCGCCGTCTCCCTTTTCTCCCAGGATGTTATAATGAACAAGGTCTTTCATCTGTCCGTCGATCTTTGCGGTTCTTTTCACTTCCTGACGATATGCCGAAAACCCCATTTCTTGTAGTTGGTTGAAGAGAAATTCCGATATTTCCTCTTCATGAAAAAATGGGGACGGAATTGAAATCAGCTTTTTTAATAGTTTTATTGTATCAATTGTCACTGTCGGTATCTCCGATCTTCTGTTGGATTATTTTTTCCACCTCGTTGATAAATTCTATCATCTTATCATAATAAGCATCCACCTGTTCCCTGGTGAATGTCACAAAGTCCTTATAGTCGCCGTCTATTCTTAAATTAAATGTTTTTTCGAAAATACTCTTCCAAGCTCCCTTTCAACGATTCCTGTTATTACATAATTTTTATTAAAATATCCAATCAACTTTCCATGCTTCGATGTGGAGAATTCATCGCAAAGACACAATGCAGATGCAATATAAAACATTCCATAGTATATTCTCGAAATTGCGGCGGAATATTTTTTTACATTGACCAGAGCTTTGACTTCTTCTTTTGCATCCTTCGCCCTCTCTATACGGTAAAGCACCATTTCCCTTATCTCATTTTTCACTTGATCCTCACTCCAGTTGCAAAAATATTTTTAACGAGAGGCATCTCCTGGTAAATGGATTTATTTAATTGATCTTGTGAGAAAATCTTTATATCAAGTACGAGATCATATTCAATCCCAAAATCAATTAATATGTTCATTATATTTTCTCTAAATTTCCAGTTTTTTTCTTTACTGAAAATTGTAGCAATATCACAATCGGAATCGGGATTGAATTTTTTTACCTGTGAGCCAAACAGGTATAACTTCTGGAAATCATCGGGGTATTCTTCCTCAAGTGTTTTCTTCATTTCCAGGAGTGCTTTTCTCAATTTTTTATCCATTGGAATGTACCTCCCTGAATCTGCAGTCCCTGAGACTTAAAGTGTCAATTGTCACTGTCGGTATCTCCGATCTTTTGTTGGATAATTTTTTCCACCTCGTTGATAAATATCTTCACAATCTTCAAATACTCAATTACTTCTTTTTCCTTGAACTCGACAAAATCCCCATAATCCCCCTTTTTCCTCAATTCAAATGAAATGTTAAAGAATTTACCTATTTCTTGATCAATAATCCCGCTCTTTACATAATTCCGATTAAAATATCCAATTAATTGGCCATGTTTTGAGGTGGAAAAATCGTCACATAAGCCAAGGGCGTTTGCAATGTAAAATGCGCTATAATATATTCTATTAATTGCGCCACTGAATTTTTTCACATTAATCAATGCTTCCACTTCAATAACACAATCCTTTGCTTTTTGAATTCGATATTTTATGAGTTCTTTTCTTGGATCGTTCATTTGATTTCAACTCCTAATTTGAAGATATTATTTACCAAAGGCATTACTTTGTAAATGGGTCTATTTAATTGCTTAACCGAAAAGATACAAGTATCGAGAACAAGATCATAAAGAATTCCTACATCAAGAAGCTTGCTCATAATATCATATCTCTTTTTCCAATCCTTGCCTTTTCTAAAAATAACAGCAATATCACAATCCGAATCGGGATTGAATTTCTCGACCTGTGATCCAAACAGGTATAACTTCTGGAAATCATCGGGGTATTCTTCTTTAAGTGTTTTCTTCATTTCCAGGAGTGCTTTTCTCAATTTTTTATCCATTGGAGTATCCCTCCCTGGAATTCCAGTTTCCAAATTCTAATTTCTAATTTCCATTTTACCATAGAGTGCATAGAGGATAAAGAGATTCTTTTAGAATCCTCATTTCCTTATTATAGCTTTCATTATCCTTACCGGGAAGACGCTGAAGCGTCTGGAGACGAGGAGTGAGAGGCGGGAAATGAGAAACGGGTTGTGGGTATTCTTCCTTCTTAGGGCTGTCCAATAAGTTGTAATAGTCATCCTGAACTCGTTTCAAGGTCGCCAAGGCAAGGTTGTTTCAGTATATTACACCTTTTTCTATAACCTCATCTCCATCATCTGTTTATCGGGACGGGGACGTCCCTCCTACAACTCTGACAACCAACCTCCGTTATCCATTTCTTTGCTTATACTCTGTGGTCTTTGCTTCTTTGCGGTGAAAAAAAATATCAAAGGTCAAGACTCAATTGAATATATTGCTTATCCCGTTTCTTCACCTTCCCGTGATGACCGCCGCCGCCGGGTTTCATTTTTAGTTTTCCGTTTCTTGCATCTATAAGGTTTCGGGCGATTTCCACGGGGAGGGCGGATTTGATATCTTTCTCGCTAACGGTATTCAATATCGCCATTTCCGTGCCAAATTTGCTCAGGAGGTATTTTAAAACCCTGTCCGTAATTCCCGGTACGAACATCAGTGGTATCTGATAACTATAAGGAGGGCGATGCGCAGGATGTCTCGGTTTGTCATAATCACCTATATCTATTATCCTGTCGATTACTCCGCGCACTATGTCTTTGCCTTTGGCTCCACAATACTCACATTTGAGAACAGGCGGAGTTCCTTCCTGTACCCTGTCACATTTCAAGCAAAATGTGCGGTGGTAGCGTCCCAGGAATGGATCCATTCCCACATTTTTTACAACTTTTCTGCCCCCCCGCCTGTGAAGCGCCAGAATAAACTCCCTGAACCCGGGCTTTTCCATTCTAATGACATTATACTCCCGGGCGATTTTGGGTATGGAGTGGGCATCTGAGTTGGAGAGGAAAGTAATATTTCTCAATTCTTCGAGGTGGTCGGCGATATCGGTGTCGGCGGAGAGCCCGAGTTCAATTGCGATAATGTCCTCCGCCTTTTCACCGAATATCCCGGACAATCTTCTCCCTGCGTTTCCATATAAAGACTTGTGAGGTGTGAAAACATGAGCGGGAATAAAAACACCGCCGGTTGCCTGTACAACATTGAAAAGCTCCGATGCTGTGAGTGAAGCTCTCTGTGAAGAAAGCTCGATGTTTGTAATATGCTTTCTCATTATGTTGGAGAATTCGCTGATGGCTCCAACAGTGGGGAAATACGCTATGTGATGTGAAGTGCCGCCGTTTTTCTCCGCAGTTTCAACCTCGGAAGCGGGAATTACAGTCAATCTTTCCCTGTGAAGTAAACCTCCGTCGGATAGTTGGTATAATTCGCCTCTTCTTATCATCGAGCGAATATCCCGGAGAACACCGGGCGAGGCGCAATCGACAATCCCTATCATATCCATTCCCTTGCGGGAGAGCGATTCTTTCACGATTGACTCAAATATCAATTTGCGGGAAGCGGTAATCTTGACAGGCTTTCCCTCCGATGTCGCCCCTATATGTATATGCATATCGCAAAAACAGTCTTTCATAATCAGTTGTTATTTTACCACAGAGAACATAGAGATATCAATGTTTTTTCTCCGCCCATCCTCTGTGGACTCTGTGATCTCTGCGGTGAATAGTTACCGGCGATACTTGTAAACCTCAGCGATATCCTTATTTCCTTATTTCCTTATTAAACAAACAATTCCGTACTTCCTAATTCCCACTTCCCTCTTCCCTCTTCCCATTTCCCACTTCCCACTTCCCATTTCCCACTTCCCACTTCCCATTTCCC
>JAIORV010000178.1 GCA_021107945.1 Vulcanimicrobiota bacterium
GAAGGTTGCTTATTTCATGCCAAGATTCCTACTTTGACAAAAAACATGTGCACCCTATTTGATTGCAAGAAAACAAACAGAACGAAATTGATCACAAAAAATATGATTAGAAGAATGAGCAAGAAGGTCAAAAACTTCCTCAATCGATTATATGAGGCTCCTGCCTCTTTTGGTTCAGCCGGCTTTTCTCCACCAACAAATTTCTTCCCAATTAGTCTCTTATTAAGTGATCCAACCATGCCCATCGATACAAATGTGAGAGCAAGGGATGGAATGAAAACACTAATGTGGAACCAAGAAAAAATGTACATAAATAAACCGGCAACGAACATAAGGATCATAAAAGAAAATATATACTTTTCACTAATAATTTGTTTGTAAAATGAACTATCTTCCAAATTGTTTGTCATAAAACTTCCCTTGCATATTCATTTCAATTTTTCTATAATTTCTTTTGCAGTTTCTCTGACATTATTGTCGCTGTCTTCTGTGAGCTTCTTTATTGGTATTACAGCCTTCTTATCTCCTATCTTCCCCAAGGCAACAATTGCCATTTCCCTGACATCAGGTTTTTCGTCTTTTAGCATTTCTATAAGAGCATCAACAGCTTTTTTGCTTCCTATTTCTCCCAGCGAATAACAGGCCGCCGACCTTATTCTTTTATTTTTATCGTGAAGACAGGTAACCAAGGGTTTTACTGCTCTGTTATCTCTCAGATTGCCAAGCGAGGATATACAATTTCCTTTGAGCATTATGTCCTTTGAATCAAGGCAATTAATAAGTGGGTCAACAGCTTTTTTATCTTCCAAATTACCCAATGCAGTTGCAGAAGCCAGTGCAATATTATCATCTTTAAGACCCTCGATAAGTGGGTCAATTGCTCTCATATCCCTTATCTTCATCAAAGCCCATACTGAATTTCTTCTCACCTGAGGATCTTCGTTCTTGTCTTTCAGATACTCAAGGAGAATCGGTACACTTTCCCTGTCCTTTTTCTTGCCGGCATCCATAGTAAAATAGAATTTTTCTTCCATACTAGCTGTTTTTGATTTGATACTGTGATCCTCATATCTCTTTCCACAACCATTGAAAAGAAATAGTATAATAAATAATACAAGATATTTTCTCAATATTCTCTATACCTTTCTTTTTAGAAGCGTCTCATTCCAGATTACGCTTTTGTTTCCCCCGGATTTGATGGCATAGACCATTGCATCGTATGAATTTTTCATAACTTCCTTTGGTGATTTGCCCTTGTTGGGGAAGGATGCGATTCCCAGCGATAGGGTAACGTTACCGGGCACATCCCTGAAAGTAAGATTGCCGATTGTAAATCTTATCTGCTCTCCAAGGTTAAATGCAATCTGATGCGTTGTATCCGGCAGGATAGTCACGAATATTTCCTCGCTGTATCTTGCAGGAACGTCGCTTCCTTCCTTGAGGAAGTTGCCAATCATGGAAGTAATTTCCTTGAGTACATTATTTAATTTCTCCTGCCCGTATTTCCCCTTTAGCTCCTTGTGTTTATCAAGCTTGAAGAATAAAAGGGTGAGCGGCCTCTTTGTCTGGCTTGCAGAAATCATGAGGCGTTTTATACTCTGTTCAAAATATGATTTATAGAAAAATCCTGTAATGGGGTCTTTGGCGATCTTACTTTGAGTTTTTTTCCTCAAGATTGCCGCCTGTGTTGCCTGTGTAGTTTTACTTTTCACTTTCGATGATTTCTTCGAGGGCTTGAATGATTTCATGCCGAGTCTGGGAAGCTGTGAGGTCCCGATCTGTGTGGGCGGACGTCTTTTTGAAGGTGTCGCTGAAGCAATCGGAGGCTCGGTACCGGCTACCGGAATTCTATCTATTACTCTGGGCTCCTTTTTCTTCTTTGCAAAGGGTCTCCTTGGAGCAATTGAAGGAGCGATTGGTTTTACCCTTCCTTTGGAATCGGCTTGTTTCTGTTTCATCTTTTCTATCTTTTTCAAGTGGGAGGGGATTTCCTGAGTTTCCTGTTGCTTCCTGCTGATGGAACGGACAGGTTTTTCTTCGGTTGATTTCCCCGCTTTTTTTCCTGGATAGGGCCTCAAAGTGGCTCCCCCGGTCCTTCTTCTCACACCGGGCATCTGAGCCGATGATTTTGAACGACGAATGAGACCTCTCATCGGCTTCAAACCCTGACTGGATTTGGGAAGTGGAGGAAGTTTTGAAGTTGAACTACCTACTTCTCTCATCTTGGGTGGACGTCTTAAAACCGAGGTTTCAATTTTTTCTCTTTTATCGGTTTTTACAGTTGTAGATTTTCCTTTCATCCAAGGAGGAGGAGATACTCTTGAGGGAGTACCCGTCTCACGGGTTTTAACCGTCCCCGGCTTTATGGGAACAAAATCTCTGCTTTCCTTCCTGGACGAACCCGCTGAATGTCTGCTTTTAGTGGCTTTCCTGGGTTTCCATAGTCTCTCTTTTTTAGTATCTGATCTTTGAATTTCTTCATTGGGAACGTTGGTAAGGATTTCAGGCTTATCCTCAATCCTGGATATTGTTTGCCTGGATGGTGGCTCCGGTTGAGTCTTTTGAGCCGAACGGAATTTGAAAGGCGATTTTGAAGCTTTTGCCCTGCCGGACTCTTCGGTTGATTTACCCGCGGAGGGTGGAGCTATTGGAATTGAAGACCTGGATTTCTCTTTTGCTGAAACTATATGAATCCCCCTGAGACTTCCACTGGAGGTTTCTTGGGCTGAGATATTCTCAATACTTTCTCTCTCTACCGTTTGAACAATAGATGGTCTCAATCCTGCGGTTTTCATTTCAAAGACAAGTTTATTTCTTCCCGTCGATATTGCCTGATCAAGTGCATTCCTGGCTTCCTGATCAAGAGCCTTTGCCGTTGAAGCCTGTTTGGGAAAGATTGCCATTCCCATACTGGCGGTCACGTTTGGAATAGGCGTTGTAAATTGAGTTTTGGATATTATATCAAGAAGATAATGTGCCTTATCAAGGGTAGAATCATTATCAATGTCGCAAAGTATTATTGCAAAGCGATAGTCGGAAATTCTGAATACTAATTCTTTTGAGGGATTCAGATATTTTTGCAACGATTGAATGAGTGTTTTCAAAACATAATTTTTTCTTTCCTCGCCAAACCGTTTTTGAATCGCGATAATTCTATCAATCTCAAACATAATAAGAGCAAGAGTATTATGACTGTCCCTGCATCTTGCAACTTCTTCAGGTAGTTTTTCCTTGAAGTAGAGTTGATTATAGGCCGGCGTGACGGAATCGGTTGTCGTACTCTCCTTCTGATAAATTTTTTCTGAGGCCGCTCCCACTTCCAGGGATGTTTTTCGAATGGTTTCAGTGTTTTTCTCGTAATATCGCCTCAGCTTCATCATATCTTTTATTTTTGGAGAGGCCATAAAGGCAACGCCACGGAAAACATTTTGATATACAAAAGGTATGCCGACTCTGGTTTCGGCGACATCAAGCCTGTCTCTTGATTTCGGGAATGCTCGCATGAAAGGCGGCTCTTTCTTCTCTATATTATAGATAAAAGGCTTTCCCTGGTTGACGGTGAGCCAATTTGAAAGCTCATCCCAGTCAACATCAAGATCATCATATTTTTCCCTCTCAAGGTTGTCAGCAAGGGCAAGATAAAGGGGCTGCCCCTCCCTTCTTACAAAATAGACCAAGGCCTTGGGCAATTTTGTAAGGACCTTGAGATGTTGAACGGCATAAGTGGCCAGCGTGTCATAATCCTTTGCATCGGAGGCGGAAGACGGAAGTTTTGAAATGGGTGTTTTACCTTCCTGTTGCTTCTGGATGAATCTCCAGAACAGGAATAGAATAATTGCAACAAATACAAAGACCAGGATAGCGGAAATGCCGTATTTCGACACACTTAACTGTCGATCTACATATTTATACTCTTCTTTTATAGAGCGCTTCATTATTATCGATGCCTTATTGCTATCGAGAATAATCTTGAAGTGGAGTCTGGCGTTTTCCCAGTCTTTTTTCTTTAAATAAACTTTTCCAAGAACCTTGTGAGCCTTTAACATATCGGTCTCGTTTGCCTGTTTCATATTGATCAAAACATTAAGATTTTCCTTTGCTTTATCCAGATCATCCATGGCAAAATAGGTCATTCCGAGAAAGAAATATACTTTCGGCTCTTGTTCAGCTAATTTTCTTGCTTTCTTTAACGTTTCGATCGCTTTATTATATTCTTTATCTTCATAGAAAAGGGCTCCAAGACGTAAATAATGTGATGGGTCTTTGGGATTTGCCTTTATGGCCCTTTGATATTCCATGATAGCATCTTTACTGCGATGAAGAGAATAGTATAACTCGGCCAGATTTGCATGTGCCTTGTCAAAACTGGGGTCTGCTTTAATTGACAACTCGAAATTTTTCAAGGCTTTTTGATAATCATTTTCTTTGAAAGCGGATTTCCCAAATTTATTAAATTTAATTGCCTGTTTCCTGGAGGACTGAGCCGGTGAAATCAGTACGAGAAAGACCAGGAATCCAATCATTGCTATAATCAGCAAAATCGGAACTTTATTTGGCCGTTTCATTCAACAAATCTCCTTTTTTTGACTACACTTTTATAATAACAGATTTCGAAATAAAACAAAACAAAGACTAATGAAATAACCAAGATTATAACATCAGAAAAAGTCCTTTCGCCATTGTCTGGAGTGACGAATTAATATATACAGTAAATTTCCGGGTCCAACTATCAAAATCGTTAGTCCATAAATTCAATTATGTCATGCGATATTCCTGCCGGAATTAAAACGGTACGGGAAGGAATTTATAGAGATTTTGATTAATGTCTATTCGTTATGAAACCAATGGAAGAGATACCTTACCAGGTAGAAATTATTACCAGCCAGGTTCCCAACAGGTTATGTCGCTTTTATCAGGAGCAAATTTATGAGTATTATCAAGATGGGCGTGCAAGGTATGAGTGGGACAGAATAAGGCAGGACTACATTCTCTATGGTGACACTTCCATAGGGCAAATATGTGCTTCCTGCCCTCTTAATATTTTGCTGGGGGTGGAAGGATGCAAGGGGGACCTGTTTGAATTCGAGGTATTCCTGAAAGCTGCAACAACAATATGGCCGGGATCCCTACTCATGCAAAAGAATGCATTAAATGCCTCTTTTTCGTTTGAAGAAACCCAGGAGCTTCTCAAGGAAATTGAATCGATGCAGGAGCAAGGTAAGAATATCAACTGGCCTGTCGCCCAGGTATTCAGTAAAGTTGGTGTTCCGCTGACATCGGTTAACTCATTTAAATATAACAACCTTGTTTTTTATGAATGGTCGGGAGATGAAAACAGGATATTTTTTACTACAAACAGGGGATATCATATCGGGTTGAGCAGTGAGGGTATTATTTTAAAGAAAAACTATGGTGAAACATTACCGGACCAATTTCTTAAAGTCACAAGAAAGGGATTTCGTGTTGTCGGGCAGGCAGTGTCGGGGAAAATCATACCGGTTCCTCTGAATCGCACCAAATTACCCGAATGGTTTCCTGACGCGCCCGATGAGGATACGGAACTTAGATTTACCGAACTTCCTGTTTCAGGTGTCTTCAGGGATATATTCAACATGATTATCGTTTATGGTCAAACGGCGTTGGATCATTTCACGGGGATTAATATTTTTTCTGAATTTTATAGAAGAGCATAATATTTCAGGCGAAGTAACTATCTTAACAATGTTACATTATACTCAAATGCCGGTACTCAAATGCCGGTAGCGGAAAGCTTTAGCTTTCCCTTGTATAGGAGGTCTAAAGAACTCCTATACCGCGCTCTGCAAACTAATTTTACATTGTCGAGCTATTCAGCTTCCTGGAATGCTTGCCGTTTTATTTGGAATATATCATCAATTTCAATAGCTTGCCCTGCCTGCCCTGAATTCATTTCAGGGAACTTGTTTCAGAACTAAGAAACTCAGAACCCTATGGTCTTTGCGGCAATAGATAGCATGTGAAAGTTAACTTATTACGGAGATGTAATTATTCAGGTGACGGATTTCGGAAAAAGAAAAAAAGTTGCGGTGGGTTTCTTTATTTTTGCTGTTTCAGTTTCTATTGTAATTGCATTCTTTGTCGCATTTTACCTGAGGAGTCTCGAACGTGTGTTCGTGACATTGGAAGTGGGATTGTTCATGGGACTCTCACTTGCGCTTGTCACACTGTTAATCCTTTTGATTCTCGACAGGATACCGGGCTTTTTAGATTCATTCCCCGCTGTCTATACGGTTATTCTTCCCTTGTCTGCGCTTTTAAGCGCTATTGCGGCGGAGTTATTAATTTTCAGGATGGGGGCAGCTCATTTTTACTGGATCATAGGGATAATGGTCGTGGCGTTAATTGTCGGGATATTGCTGGACTCGAACAACAAATTAAAGAAAAGCATTTCAGATTCACTGGATAGCCTGGAAAAGTTATATCGACAGGTTATTATCTCTCTTAACAGAACGCAGGAGATAATTGAGCCTTATAATGTGGGGCATAATGAGAGGGTTGCTTATTATTCACTTGAGATCGCCCGTCGATTGGGATACGATGAGGAGAAATGCAGGACAACCGCCAGGGCGGGACTTCTTCACGATATAGGTAAAATCGGGATTAGTGAAAAAATCTTGTTGAAACAGACTTCCCTGGAAAGTCATGAATGGGATATCATTAAACATCACCCCGCCATTGCGAGTCGAATATTAAAGCCTCTGAAAGGATTTGCAAATGAGATAGAGATAATTAGGCTTCACCACGAGCATTTCGACGGATCGGGCTATGAGCATCTCGCCGGAAAAGACATTCCTCTTGATGCAAAGATTATTGCGGTTGCCGATGCTTTTGATGCAATGACCACGGAGAGACCTTATAGAAAAGCTGTTACTATAGATAAAGCGTTGGAGGAGATAAAAAAGGGCAAGGGCAAGCAGTTTGATGAAAAATTGGTTGATATTTTTATTGAATACATCGGTGAGGGTGGGAATTTTCAGCAGCCTGATTACAAAAAGATTCGTGAAGAACTAATTCCCCATGATGAGGAAGATGAAATTAAAATGGAAGAATCGATAGGCCGGGTCGAAGAAACTGCAAGACGGCTATCGCTTCTGTCGTGGTTTTACAAACTGATGGGGATGAGTGAGAATTATATATACAGGCATCTGTTTCTTACCACGGCGTCGGGATTGATTTTTGGTCTTTTACTGGGACTCTCGGTTTTTTCAGTGTCAGGAGATCCGTCTCAACTTTTATCATTTTTTCTTCAGGGAATAACGGCCGGACTATGTATCTTCATCGTGGCCGTTCCCTGGGAGTCTCTTCTTATGGCCAGGTATCCCGGTGGTATATGGGAAAAGCCCCGGGGTAAATTCATTATTTTCTTCACATCAGGATTAATGGGGGGCTTTCTTTCACTTAATCTTGTGGTATATAACTTTATGAAAATTCCTCATAAACTTGATGCATGGAACATCACCTATATACTTGCCGTCGCTCTGATATCGGGAATTTTGGGGTTCGGCGCCGACTTCTTTCAGAAACTCTCTGCACTCTTGCTGATAAATATTCGGAATCTCCAGAATCTGTTTTTTGAGTTGATATATTCCCTTGCGTTTGCTCTCGAGGCAAAAGATGCATATACAAGGGGGCATGCCGAGAGGGTAAGCAAGTACTCGGAGTTGATTGGAAGAAAGATGAACCTGGATGAGAAACAACTTGAAGATCTGAAATTGGCCGCTCTTTTCCACGACATCGGAAAAATTGGAGTTCAACTGAGCATTCTCCACAAGGACAGTCGCCTTGACGAGGAGGAGTTTGACTTAATAAAAAATCATCCTGTGATCGGGGCGGAGATAATCAAACCTATAAAGATGTTTTCACATCTGTCACCACATATCGCCCACCATCATGAGAACTGGGACGGGTCCGGTTATCCCGACGGCTTTAAGGGCGCGGAGATTCCTCTTTATGCAAGGGTAATCACAGTGGCCGACGCTTTCGATGCCCTGATAACCGAGAGACCATACAAAAAGGGAATGCCAATGGAAAAGGCCGTTTCGATATTGCAGGAAGAGTCGGGAAAGAAATTTGATCCGGATATCGTAAGAGTTTTTGTCGGGGAGATTGACATCGCTGTAATAGCAGAAATTGGAAAAGATGAAGTAGCATTTCCAGAGGTTAACATAACATGATTTTTACAATTATTCACTCCACAATTTGGGTGGCGGCTGGTCTCCTGACTAGCCGAAAAGGCATAAGATTTAGATGTAACAATTCCTATCACTATGTAGGAGAGGCTTCCAGCCTCGATTGTAAACTGTAGCCTCGATTTAAGTGGCAGGATGCGCTCTTGCGAAGGGGAAACTGAACATTAAAACAAAAACTTAGAAAGAATGAACATTAATAATATGGAACAACTTCAACTGCCTTTTATAGAAGAATTTGGGAGAAAGGTAATTAAATATGGGATTGTCTATCCAGATCTTGAAAGGGCGCTTCTTGAGGATGTTAAAGAAAATTTGGATGAAGATGCTTTCAAGCCTGTAATAATTGTGGTTCCGTCAAGTCTCCTCGGAGCATACCTGAGCTTGAAAATCCGCGGGGGAGGAGTCTATTTTTATAATTTCAGGCAAATTGCGGAAAGAGTATCGGGCGGTTACTTTCTTGAGAAGGAGATGTCTCCCGTACCTTTTCAGGGTGAAGAAACACTTGCAAGACAGGCGATAGAAAGAATTATAAGACCGGAGAATCCTTTTTACAGGTACTCGAAAAACCAGGGATTTCTGACAGTTTTCATGTCACTTTTAAAAGATTTCAGACAGGGAAATTTTGACAGTTTCCCTGATATTCCGGGGTTGGTCAACAGGATTCAGGTTGAATGCGCCAGGACAGGTGAAAAGATTGACCCCGTGCGTCTTGATATTGTTTTCAACCTGCTTCAGGAGTTTAGAAAGGGCTTCAGGCGAAAATATTTCGATATAGAAGACTCAATTATACAGGCATCAAAGTCCGCCTCCTCATTCAGGAAAACTATGAATACAAATCGCCTTATTCTATATGGTTTTTATGATTATGATGAGGCGCAGAAAAAACTTATCGGTGAGTTGGCAAAATACATAAATATAACGGTCTTTTTGCCATATCGCAAACAAAATAAGATATCCATTCAAAATCTGGATTGGTTTATAAATCGCAGCTTTTCATTGAAACATATAAGAATAAAAGCTAGGGATGAAAATTCAAGTGACCTCGACAGGTTGAAATCTCGTTTCTTTTATGATGAAAAGATTAACGGTGAATGTAAGAAGGACAACTCTGTAGGCATTATTTCCTGCCCCGATCATTATGCCGAGGCAAGAGAAATCTCAAGGAAAATACTGCAGCTTGCCAGGGAAGACAATATCCCGTTCGAACAAATGGCAATATTTCTTCAAAAACCCGGGAAATACGGAAAAATCTTCAGAGAGGTTTTTGACTCGATACAGATACCCTGCTATTATCACGAGGGCTATCCTCCGGATGTTACACCGGAGGGAAAATCTCTGAAGCTTCTTCTTAATCTCATCAAAAGCGGTCTCCCTCGATTTGAGGTAATGGAGCTTGTTACAATGGGATTGATAAATTTTGAGGAACTATTTCCCGATACTAGTCCGCCCGTTCCTGCCGTCTGGGATAGGATAAGCAGGAAAGCCGGCATAAAGGAAGACCCGGAGAATTGGGCAAGGAAATTGAAACGATATAGGTCCGGACTCGAGAGGAAATTGTCCGGGGCGGAAGATCAATCGGAGCGGGAAAAGATACAGCTGGAGATGAGCGAGGCACAGAGATTGGTTGAGTTTATCAATATGCTGAACCACGACCTCGGCGAATTCCCCGGGCGCAACTCCTGGACAGGCTTCACAGAGAAGCTTATATCTCTTTTCAGAAAATATATCCGTGAAGAGAAACAAACACAGAATATCGTCGGGATCATCGAAAGACTCAATGAGCTTGATGATTTGCAGGAGATTGTTGATATTGAGGATTTCAGGTCAAGTGTCAGAAACCTCCTTGAGTCAAACCTTCTGCACCCGGGCAGGTTTATGAAGGGCTGTGTGCATATATTCAATTTTCGCGCAGCCCCGGGAATGACTTTTGATGCAATATTCATTCCCGGATTGGTGGCGGGGGAGATTCCATCCCCACCGGAAGAAAACCCACTTCTGCTTGATCGTGAAAAAGAGATTTTTAATGAAATTTTCGATTGGGAAGGCAGACTCCCGCTGAAAAGCAGGCTTGTTGATGAAGAACCCATTCTGCTTAATATGCTTGTAGGCTGTTGTAAGAAAAAGCTAATCTTCACATTCCCCCGGACGGCGCAGGGCAAAAATGCTTCTAATGTGCCGTCTCCGTATATTCTGGAAATCGGAAAAGCTTTGTTGAATAAGGATGTTTTTTACAGGGACATTGATAATATCCCCGGTTTCGTTTCTATCCCCAGAAGATTCCACAGGATATTCGAGCAGGGGCTATTTCTTGATACCGGTGAATATTTCCAGGGTGAAATATCAAGGGCAAAGGAAAAGAACGATTTTACTGTTATACAGGCACTTGAAAAATCATCCGACAGGTTTTCCTCGGCAATGGAATTTTACAAAAACAGGAATTACTCCAATGATTTCACACGGTATGACGGGAGAATATTGACCCCCGATATTCTTCAGAATCTCGATAAATGGTTGAAAGAGAATGTCGCCACCGCATCACCCACTTATATTGAAACTTACTACAAGTGTCCGTATAAATTTTTCCTGTCCAGAATAATTGGTTTAAGAAGTCTGTCTGCTCCAGAGGAGATAAAAGTGATTTCCGGGCTTGACAGAGGCAATATCTATCATGATATTTTTTACCGATTCTATAAAAAGCTGAGGGACAGCGGACTTGTACCCCTTGATGAGGATCGGCGGGATAAATATATTTCCATAATAAGGGATATTACACAAAAAACTATAGAGGAGGCTCTGGATTCAGGACTCACCGGCTCCTGCCTGTCCTGGTTCGAGGAGATGGTTAACATTAGGGACAGCATGACAAAGTTCGTGGACGAGGAAATTGCCGGTAACGAGGGCATTCCCACATATTTTGAATTCGGCTTCGGCAGGCGAAAAAAATCCGGTTCTGATTCTGTTGGAATCGAAAATCCTGTCGCAATTGAACTTGAAAATGGTGTGAAATTCAACTATTATGGCAGAATTGACCGTGTTGACATTGACGAGGAAAAGGGAATATGCACGGTAATCGATTATAAATCAGGGAAGGCGAAACATTACAAGCCTGACACATTGAGGGGAGGCGAGCAGCTTCAACTCCCCATGTATCTCATCTCCTTAAAAGAGATTTTGCCGGCGGTCAGCGATCATATAAACAGCAAGGCGTTATACTACTTTGCCACGAATGGGGGCGATTTCAAAAAAGTTGAATTCACAGGTGTAACTCTTGCTGAAAAGGAAAATGAGATAAAGATATTAATATCTGAAATGCTCAGGGGAGTCTATGACGGAATCTTTATTCCCAATCCAGGGAAAAACTGTGAAAATTGCAGAATATGCGATTTCAACACAATATGCCCCGTGGATATAGGTAAAGTTTTTTTGAAGAAATGCAACGATCCTGATATAAAATGGTTTCTTGAATTGAAGGAAATGGAATAGGCCATTTTTGTAACTATTAAGATTGTAGGAGAGGCTTCTAACCTCGAATTTCGTGGCAAGATGCCAACCCTGCAAAGGAGGAACTGAATATTTGCCTATTCTTTTGAAAATGGCAAATATGAATTTTCAACTACCAACATTTTGCGATGTGAATTTGTTGAGAAATAATAGAAGAAATTTCAGGTGCCTTAAGGTGATAACAGGTATTTTAAGGCGTTTAAGACAACACCACAATTTATTGTGGTGAAATGAGCGTAAATCCCACCACTACAGCGTCCTAACCACTTCAGTGGTTTCTCTCATCAAGAAACCGTTGAAACGGTTAAATTGGAAGTGAGAGGTGAGAGGTAGGTTTTATAGGCTTTTATCCACCAGATTAAAATCTGGTGTTGTCTTAAAAACTCGAAAAGCTTATGAATATGCCGTTTCCCGACGGGTCGGGAGACCCGCCGCTACCCAAATAAGGGGCTGGTCTGAATAATTGCGGTAAAAAAATCAATTGCATTTTTAGCAAATTGAGTGACCTGATTAAAAGATGTCAGGTGTGCGAAATCTAAGAAATAAATCTTTCTTAATAGAACAGAAAGGTTTTATTTTAAAAATAATTAACAGGACTTATTGTGGCGGATTTAACTGATAAAAAACAAAGAGATCTTGCAAGTGGCGATATATCCGTAACTTATATTATTGAGGCGGGCGCGGGAACGGGCAAGACAACTATTCTCGTAAAACGATTCCTGAAGCTTATAATGACAGGATCGGCAAAAATCGATGAGATTGTTTCCATCACTTTTACAGAAAAAGCCGCCGCCGAGATGCTCACGAGAGTACGGGATAACCTTGAGGAAATCTGCCATGGCAAAAGTGGATTGGCGATTAAAGCACACTGCAGAGATGCTCTTGACAACTTCAGCCTTAATCGGATTTCCACAATTCATGGCTTCGCCGGGAACTTGTTGAGGGAGAAGCCTTTCGAGGCGGAAGTCGATCCATTTTTCGAAATTAATGACCCCAGAGGTCATGACATATTTAACCGGGTGTGGGAGGAGTGGATTGAAAAGGAGTTAGGTCTGACTGATAGCCCCATCAGGTATGTTGTGGAGATGGGTGTAAAACATGCGACAATTACAGCGTATGTTAAATTTGTATATCAAAACAGGGATTTTTTCACGGATTACATTCCTCTTGAGATCGAATATAATATTGATGAATTTATAGGATTGTTGAAAAGAACAGGGCGAATATTAAAAGATATAATGGATAATCATTGTAGCAATTATGATGATAAAGGCAAAAAAGAGATAGAAAAATTCCTTGCCCTGATAAAGGCTATTGATCGCGGCACACCTCGTGAAATAGAAAGATTACTTCTTAATATAGGCGGTTTCAAGGCAAAGGGCAGTAAAAGCAATTACATACCCGGGGATAAATGTACCGAGCAAAAAAAAGTATTTAAAGATCTTAATGTTGAGTTAAATATTATCAAGAATATTATATCACAAAAGATTATCGGCGGTTGTTTGAACAGGATAAAGGAATTCATCAAGCTGGTTGAATCTGAAAAATTTCGACACGGAGTATTGGATTTCCGGGATTTATTGGTAAAAGCTCGATTCCTTCTCAGAGACAACATCAACACAAGGCGTTATTATCAGAGAAAATTCAGGTATATCCTTGTCGATGAATTCCAGGACACCGATCCCCTTCAGGCGGAGATTGTGTTTTTCCTGTCCGGGGGGATTGGGCAAAAAATCGAAGGTCAGGTCAGGGAAGCTGAGCCTGTTTCGAATTGGGAAGAATGTGGAATAAAACCTGGGAAGCTTTTTATCGTGGGGGATCCAAAACAATCGATCTATCGTTTCAGAAGAGCGGATATTGAAATTTATGAGAAAGTAAAAGAAATCCTGAAACGGGGTGGGGGAGAGTCGCTGAATATCAGTGTCAACTTCAGGTCACTTCGTCCCGTCGTTGAATTTGTGAATAAGCATTTCAGCAAGGTTATAAAGAAGCCTTCTGAAGGAAATTATCAACCCGAATATGTTTCGTTGTCGCCGTTCCGTGAGGAAAACGAGAACATTCCATCCCTCGTGTTGTTGAACCCTGATGACAAACTTCAGGAAACAATGATATATTCTTATGACGTCAGACTTGCGGAGGCCGGGATGGTCGCGGAATATATTGACTATCTCGTGAATGAAAGCGGAATAAAAATAGGGGGAAGAAGTGGTAATAACCGCCCCATAAGATATAAGGATATAGCTATGCTTTTTCCGCGAACATCGGACATTGATATTTACGAGTCGGCTTTGTCGGCGAGAGGAATCCCGTATGTTCTGGAAGCGGGGAATCTATTTTTCAAAAGACAGGAGATATCGGACCTGATAATAATTTTGAAGGCAATCGACAATCCCCTTGATGAGGTTGCGGTTTTGTCAGTCTTGAAATCTCCCCTGGCAGGTGTATCCGATGAGGAGATATTGCAAGCTTCCATTAACGGAGTGAGTTTCAACTACCTTGAGGTCACGTCCGATTCATCTCCTGATATCCGTAAGATATTCAATGAGTTGCGATTTTTTCATAAACATCGCGGCGAGGTAAGCATATCAATACTTATAGAGATGATTCTGGATTGGAGCAGATATAGGGAATTCCATATAGTTACATCTGCCGACAGGCGGCCCGAGGCAAACATCGAGAAATTCATGGGAATTGCCAGGGAGTATGAAGAAGCTCACAGGGGGACGCTCAGGGGTTTTATAGGCGAAATGAGTGAAAAATTAAAGGAGAAGGAAGCGGAGCCTGATGCGCCGTTGGCGGAATCCGATGACGATGCCGTGCTTTTAATCACCGCTCATAAGTCAAAGGGGTTGGAATTTCCCGTTGTCATTCCGGTGAATCTCATGACGCAAAAGCCTTCACCGAAAACCGGTCAATATTTCATAGATCGTGAAACACATACATTCGAAGCCAGGATGAACCCCCTGGAAACGCCGGGATTCGAGGATTTGAGAATAATCGAAGACATGCGCCTTACCGCCGAGGAAATCAGACTTTTATATGTAGCTTGCACCCGGGCTATTGATATGCTTGTTATTCCGCGGGCGCTTCTGAAAAAGAAGGAAGAATTACAATGCCAAAATATGCAGTCCCATATGAGCGGCCTATTTCTTTTTGAAAACCCGGAATTACAGGATATGTTTCATGTTGTGGAATATGGCGCCGATATAATTGTTGTTGAGCAATTATTCAGACCAGCCCCCCATTTGGGTAGCGGCGGGTCTCCCGACCCGCCGGGAAACAGCATATTTACCTCCGACCTGGAAAGATGGAAGGATGAACGGCAGAAGCTTATAGAGCAAGCTTCCCGGACGGAATATATTTCCAGTTATTCCACTGAAAAGACGCGGAAGGAAGATGTTGAAGAGACCGATGAGACCGCTGAGTTTGAAGATACAACCGGCATGAGAATCGGCAGGGCATACCATCGTGTTATGGAGAGAATTGATTTTGAATCTCCCGTTGACCTGAAAAATCTTTCGATTGCGGAATCAACACGGGAGAATGTATCGGGGCTTGCCCATGTCGTGGAGAAACTGGCAGGGAATACCCTGAAATCTGATTTAATTAAAACCGCTATAAAATCAGGTAACTACAGAAAGGAATTTCCTTTCACGGTCGAGCTTGACGGAACCGTAACAAGAGGATTCATAGACCTGGTTATAAAAACAAACGACGGTTTTATCGTTATTGACTATAAATCGGATGATGTTACACCGAATAAGATACCGGATCATGTGAAGAATGAATATTCCATGCAGATAGACATATACGGGGAAGCAATGAAAAAAATTACCGGCGGTTCAGTGGATTCAATATATTACTATTTTGCCACCCCCGGAATTGCGTATAAAGTTAAATAATGAGATTAAGCTACCATTCAACGCAGAGTTCGCGGAGGCCGCAGAGGATGGACGGGGTTTTCTTTTATTATATGCAGGAATAAATATAATTAAATAGTAATTGTAACACTTATATTCCGTACTTATATAAAGGGGATGCATGTGATAACAAGTAAAATAGTTTTATATATAGCCATTCTTTGTGCTTTATATTTACTCAATTTCAACATGGCGTTTTCCGCCGATTTTAATTATCCCGACAATTTCAGACAATCCAGAGAGATGGTACTGGATGAGGATCATCATACAACCAGGGAAAATGCAGATCGGGAAGTCTATAAATATTTTTTTCGTCCCGGAGAAAAATTCAAGATAAGGCAAAATCCAGAGAAAATAGATAAAAAGGGATGGAAACGGCATTTTAAAGATAGGATGAATCTATGGCAAATTGCATTGGATCGCCTCAAACCGGAGAATATATTTGATTTCTATCCTCTTACGGATCAATTAAACACACCCCAGAAGATTATAACAGCAGTGTCTATGGGCCATTTTATGGACAATGACCGGAAGTTATATACCGATATAGAAGGCGGGATGGCCGTCTCAAAATTCTGGGATCAAAACGGCTCCTGGCTTTCTTCCATTGCCGACGGTTTTGCAGAGGTTGCCGTGGCGGGTGCGCTTTCTCTCACGGGAAACAAAAAAAATCAGCAGGTTGCCCAGATGTTGATGGAAGCGGCTCTTAGCTTGAGGGTTGTATATATAAAGCGGGTTTTAGGTGTAACCCGTCCAAGTGAGCTTGTTGCGAATATCGGAGCCTCACTTACTGATGATGCTTTCCCGTCAGGTCATACATCGGTTGCATTCTCAATGGCTACTATTCTCGGAGAGGCCTATGACATAAAGTGGATTACATATCCCCTTGCCCTGCTATCCGGACTTTCACGAATTCAGCAGAACACTCACTGGCTCTCCGATGTCTTCGCAGGAGGACTTCTGGGGCATCTGGAGGCCAGGCAGATTTTATACAGGCATGGATATATACCCTCGGATGAAATTGCCGAGTCTCACGTGTGGGATAATACAAAGATTGACCTTGACGGTTCATTCAGACTTTATTACGATACTTATGCTAATCTTGAAGGCAGTGACAGAATACTGGACCGCGTTGGAAGACTGGTCTGGAGATGGAGTATTACACAGAAAATTTCTCCCGATATTCTTGTTCAGGTGAATTATCACTGGAGAGGACAGGTACCTTCAATTGTCAGTTATAACAGCGACGAGGACGTTCTGCTCAATCCCCGGATACTTGCCAAAGTGAGTAACAGAATTGTCATTATTGCTGGCTATACATACAGCAAAATTCAGTTCAACGACTTAGCAAGAACTCCCCATCATCCGGAAAGAGGGGAGCTTCCGCCGGGGCTCGATTATATCGACGTATTCGGCAAAAAGACATGTTCTGCGGAGTTGATGTATAAGCTCTCCCCCGACTATTATATTAAGCCCGGGTATTCGTATTCCACATATACATATGGTACTTTCCTCGATCTTTATTCCCGCGGAGGAAGGGCGAGTGTTGAAATCGCCACATCCCCGGAGAGAAAAAAGCCCACGAATATTTTACTTTCTTACAGCAACGGCATCGAGGACGCAGCAAACCCCGCATACTCATTCAATAGACAGATTCTCAGAGCGAAATTGACTCAGAACCTGGGAAAAAATTTCAAACTCAAAGCTTCATACATAAACGAGAAAAGAAAATATAATAATTGGCACAGCGGATTTAACAAACCTGATGCAACCTGGGAAGTCGGCGGATTCGAGATCCAAAGAAAATTCTCCGATTCCTGGAACGGCGAACTAGGCTATTATCGAAGAACCCTTGCCTCCGACATAACAGGTTGGCCATATAAGAAAGACATATATTTCCTGCAGATGAATAACAGGTTTTAAATGAGACAATTCCCTTCTATATAAAAATAAAAGAGCTGAAGATGGGACTGAATGAATATCTGTTAAAGCGATTGAGGGAGGTAATGTAAATGTTGCAGTATCCTGCTATTGTTCATGAAGAATCCGATGGTTACTGGGTTGAATTTCCTGACTTAAAAGGTTGTGTAACTGAAGGCGATACAATGAAAGAACTTATAGAAAATGGGGAGGATGCTCTTTCACTTTACCTTGGCGTTCTTTTTGATGATGGCATGGAAATTCCTGAGCCTTCTTCTTTTAAAGCTGACAATATAATTTACGTGAGCGTATTACCGGATACGGCAATACCTATTGTATTGAGAAAAATGCGTATAGAGAAGCAACTTTCTCAAAGTGATATTGCAAAAAAAATCGGTAAGAGTTATCAGGCATATCAAAAGTTTGAAAACGTTAAAAAATTCAATGCACGAATTAAGACCCTGGAATATCTTGCCCGCTCTCTAGGAAAAAAGCTTATTGTTGATTTTGTTGATTATTAAAAGGGAAAGACAATATTGACGAAATTGTTTTTTTATTATTTCCCATTGACGATTTGTACCATGGGTTGTACAATAAACATGACAGGAGGGGAAGAAGCATGAAAATGATACCCATGTCCAGGGCAAGAATGGATATTACAAAACTTCCCGAACTATTGAGCAAAGATCCCGGTGAGGGTGCTGTTGTTATCACCCGACGGGGGGAACCTGTTTTGGCAGTGATGACTTATGAGCTTTACGATGCTTTAATTGAGACCCTTGAAGTCCTGGGAGACCCGGAACTGATGAAAGCTCTGCGTCAGGGAATTAATGATATGAAGGAAGGCAGGACAACTCCCTGGGAGGAAGTCAAAGCGGAGTTGGAATTGTGAAGTATCAGATTGAATTTACTGACATAGCCTGGGAATTTTTAAGAGAAATATCCGACAGGCGTATCAAACAGACAATCGCCAGGCGCATAGACAGTCTGAGGGATGATCCGGAGAAACAGGGGAAACCGTTGGCAGGAAAGTTGGCGGGTTTCAGGAGTGTTCACACCGCCGGTCGATATCGGATTATATATGGCATTGAGAGAGAAAGAATAATTGTTTATGTCCTTGCCGTCGGGATGCGCAAGGAGGGTGACAAAAAAGATATTTATAATTTGGCGAAAAAACTTCTGAAACTTGGTTTAATTACGCCTCCTTGATTATTGGCATATATACAATAATTTAAATCATCAAATTGTCGTTTGCCGTTTCAATATGTGTTTTATGCGTTTTGATGTTCTTTATATTTGTCTATATGATAATAATTGTTGTTATTTGTTTTTTAATGTGTTAATATGAAGGTAGTAAGGGGTGAATAATTATGGATTTGTTGACAGTCCCGGAAGTAGCCAAAATGTTGAAGGTTACAAAAAGAACGATTACAATTTGGCTGAAAAAGGGAAAGCTTCCAGGTTATAAACTTGGATCAGGACGCGGTGCAGATTGGCGGGTTAACAGAAGAGACCTGGATTTCTTTTTAAGGAAGCACTCAAATAAAGCACAACAACAAATAGAAGAGGAAATATGGAATTCATTCCTACATGCATTAAAAAGCGCTCCTGTTGACAATGAACCGTTAACTGCAGATGACAAAGAATCTCTCAGAGAGGCTGAAGAGGATATAAAAGCAGGCAGGACTGTTTCACTTGAAGAGGTTATGAAGGAATATGGCATCGAAGAATGAGAGAAATCAAATTTTCAAAAAAGGCAAAAAAACATATTGATAATCTTGATGCTTCAACAAGGGAAAGGATTTTGAAAGTACTGGCAAGATTCAGGAATGATCCCGGGAGTGTTGATCTGAAAAAATTGGGTGGGCTAAAAAATAAATGGCGGATAGCGGTAGGCAGATACAGAGTAATATTCAGTATTCGCAAGCAAGAAAAGGATGTTTATATTTTGGATGTATTACCAAGGAAGAATGCATACTGATTTCCATGGAGAAAAGAAATTTTCAAAAGGTGGGACAGCTTAATTCTTCCCGACCTCTATCTCGCAATTATTCATTTTAAACTCTGCAGTGAATAATTACACACGATATTCAGGTCGGGAGGAGTTTGAAAAACTGCAAAGAATCAAAGATTGCAATGAAAGACATTAAGCCTTTTCTGATTTTTTCAGTGATTCTTCTCCTGGTTGGAATTGTCGGGTCCCTGGTTTTCCATGTTCCAATGAGGACATTCCCCATACAATTTCAACTTCCCGATGGAAATTACGGTTACGGGAAGGTCTATCTCCCGGTAAAACCTCCCTCTTCCGGTAAATATTCCGTTGTCTATCTCTGCCCCGGGATTTTCACACCCAATGATTTTATGGATTACATTGCATCGGAGTTGTGCCAAAGAGGATATGCCGCTTGCTCCGTTTTAATCCCTGAATGGAAGCCCAGGAAGAACTTGACCGTATTAAGAAATGCAATAAGGCATGTCAATAAGAATTTCAGTGAGATTGACAGTAAAAAAATAGCTGCATTTGGGCATTCCCTTGGCGGAACGACTGCGGTTGATCTGGCATATAACAACGAATCGGTTGTTGCGGTATCATCAGTGGGTCTTTATATAGGAGGAGAGTTGATGGCGCAACCGGGCAACCTTTTACTTGGGACCGGGCTTCATGATAACCTGAACGGCCCGGATAAAATGAGAAAATCAATAGAATCGGTTACAAATGGGGCAGTTAAAAAGGAAGGGGTATTCCGTGGCACATTCTCCACCAGAACGGCCAGATACCTGTTTATCTCACCATATTCCAATCACGCCGCCGAGACTGTCGATCCCCTTGTTACACAAGAATTATTAGACTGGCTCAGCATGTCTTTTCATAATAAACCGGAGAAAAACTTATCGATAAAATTTCCTTTCTATATAGTCTTCAACCTGATTCTTCTTGCAGGTGTTTTTATGTGTTCCATCCCTCTTTATACATTTCTTCTTTATGAATACGAATCAATAATAAACTACATTGCCTTAATTATCATGGCGGCTTGCACAATTTTACTTGCTTTTGCACCGGTAAATCCTGTTTTTATGGTAAGGTTATTCGGATTTACGTTTCTTGCGGCCGTTATTTCAAATTATTATATGAAAAAGGCGAGGGGTGATTTCGAGAAGGCAGTAATAGAATTTATTGAATTTTTCGGAAAAATGTTTCTATTCGTATTTATTCTTTTTATTGCATTTTCAATCTCTCAATTTTTATTCTCGCTGAGTATCCTGACGAAAAATACACAATATTTGTTATCATTCCCGGGATATATTCTCGTGTCATTTATCCTGGCACCATGCAAAACGGCAATCGGCTCAATTCGGTTTATAAAGAACATGTTCCCCTGGGTATTTGCCGTAGTATTTGTTCCGATTGTTCTCCTGTTTCTTATTGAAATCAGGAAGCCTGGAATTCTTGTCGGCTTTGTCTCGAATATATATGCGAAATTGTGTGATTTTCTTCGGTTTGACAAGAGAAAAAAAATAGGATCAAAAAAGAAGATTATTTTTACAATTCTTATCCTGCTAATGATTGCATCCTGGTTTTACATCTATTTTTCCGGATTATTAACGTCCCTGATAATTAGGCAGTTTTCAGTTTTTATATTTAGATATTTTATTGTGCCGGTAATATTATATGTTATTTTTTCAAAGATTATTTCGTACAAGAAAATAACAGCGAAGTCCTGATTATACCTTATATTTTTTCTTCTTTTTCTTTTTTTCAGGATTATATGAAAAATAAAGATACATCAACAATATTGAGATAATTGCAAACAATATTTTATAACCGATAGGGATTTTAAGTCTGGAGAAAGAGGATTCAATGATTCCGGCAATGAGAAACATCGGGATTGTGCCGATGACGAGTTTGACTGCTTCTTTTCCCATTTTATTGAGAGCGTCCGCCCTGTACATATCCCCCGGTGAAATGAGCGCCCATCCAATCATAAACCCGGCTCCGCCACAGATGAAGATGGCAAGCAATTCTACAAATGCATGTGAAAGTACAAATGAGAAAAACTTGTGATGATTATTGACGCTTATTACCATGGAGGTGAGTGCGCCGAAAATAAGTCCGTTATAAATCATAAATCCCAGGGGACCGATACCGAATATAACGCCCATCGCAAATGAATACATTCCTACCTTGAAATTATGAGTCCAGTACCAGCTTGCCATAAATGGAAACATTTTCGCCGTAACGCCCTGGTTTTCATCGCTTTCAATTTCCTCATTGGCTTGTTTTTCCCATCCCATCAAGATCTGTTTGGGAACAACTTGTTGAACGAATTTGGGATCCATTTCACTCCAGAAATATCCAACGGCTCCTCCCAATAAAAAGAATATTATTGCAAGGAGAATAAACCTGAAATTTCTTCGAAAAACTTCAGGGAATTCTGTGGTGAAAAATTTAAGAGCTATCCCTTTGTGCTCAGAGTCTGAAAGGTAAATGTATCCATATGCTTTTCTTGCCAACTGGTTAAGGTATCGAACAAGATCCTGGTTATAATTCCTGGAGCGTGCATACGATAAATCGGAGCATGTTTTTCTGTATAGACTGCCAAGAAGCCTCACCTCATCGGTCTTGAAAGACCTTATGCCATGAGACTTGATCTGGGATAACAAAGCATCAAGTCTGTCCCAGTTATTTCTTTTTTCCTCTATAAATACGTCCTGATTCATAATTGTACCTGATTGTATCTGGAGTTTTAACTTGAACAGGACTTACGCTTTTTTTTAGTGTCATCCTGAGCGGAAAACAATAATTTTACTTTATTTGATCAACCCCGGCAAGTGAGAGCATGCCATACTTCCGATGTCTTTCACAGCGAAGGATCTCTTTAGTCCAATCCCGGGTTGTGTGGAGATTCTTCGCTATGTTAGCCTTCGGACACCAAAAACATCTCTTCTTTGAGAAAGTCGTCGGACTAAAGCAATCCCCTTGTGTATCGCTCAGAATGACAGGAATTACTCCTCATTTTGCGTAACTCCTGCTTGAATTAAAAAAGGATTTCCCGGATAATAATATAACAGAAAGAATGAATTTATACAACTATCGGAGAATCATTTTTCAATGGAAAAGATAAGAATTCTTACACCGGAACATATTGAGCTGGAGTACGAGCTAGCAGGAATAGGATCCAGGTTCGTCGCTATTGTAATAGATCTTTTAATTCAATTCGGTATATGTTCCGTATTATTCCTTGCAATGGTGATATCTTCCCCCGATTTTTTTGATGAGGGTATCCACAGTATTTTCAGCTCAATCTTTGCTTCAATTATGTTTATTCTAATAATGGTAATTTTCCTGGGGGGCTATTTTATTCTTTTTGAGATTGTCTGGAGTGGTCAGACACCGGGAAAGAGGATTGCACAGATTCAGGTTATCAAGGACAACGGTGAGCCTGTGGGGTTTATCGGCGTGCTATTGAGAAACATCCTCAGGATTGTTGATTTCCTCCCCGCTTATTACATCCTTGGTGTTGTTCTGATAATTGTAAACAAGCAAAACAAGCGTATTGGCGATATAGTCGCAAAAACAATTGTGGTAAAGTTAAAATCGAACCTGGAGCCGGTCGTTCTTCCCAACCTCAAGGTCAGGTCAGATATCGATGTTGATATAACGCGCATTAATGAGGAAGAATATGGACTCATCAGGGACTTCATAATAAGAAGATGGGATCTGAAACCCGAGGCAAGGTTTGTTCTTGCAGAAAAAATTTCACTTCCTCTTATGAAGAAGCTGAATGTTGATCCCGCAGATATTGATATCGAGGAATTCCTGGAAGTTGTCGCCGTGAAATACAGGGAGCGGAAAAAGTTGATTTAACTGGAAGTGAATGATTTGAAGAAAAGGTCTTTAACAGATCTCAGGAAAGAAATTGATGGGATAAATCTCAGTATTCTTGACCTCCTTTCAAAAAGAGGGGAATTCGTACAGGAAATTGGCTTCCTGAAGGCTGAAAAGGGAATGGAGACATTCAATCCCACCAGGGAAGCTGAAATGCTCGAGGGGATTCTTAAAAAAAACCGGGGGCCTTATAGTAATGATAGTATTAAAAAGCTCTTCAAGCATATTTTCGAAGCTTCAATGACACTCATAGAAGAAGAAGTGCATAAGGAATTTCTCTTCAGCAGGAAGAGCAAGGCAGACAATTCCGTTATAGAATTAAGTGGCAGTGTGAAGATAGGCGCAGGTAAACCTGTTATAATGGCGGGGCCCTGCTCTGTGGAGTCTTTAGGGCAAATGGAAAAAATCGGCTCATACCTGTCTTCTTGTGGCGTGAAAATAATGAGGGGTGGAGCATTCAAGCCCAGGACTTCGCCATACACATTCCAGGGATTGAGAAAGAAAGGGCTGGAAATCCTGCGGGAAATTGCCGACAAGTATGATCTGAGGATTATTACGGAAGTGATGGACCCCAGGCATCTGGATATGGTTGCCGAATACGCCGATATTCTCCAGATTGGCGCAAGAAATATGTATAATTATGAATTGTTGAAGGAATTGGGCAGAGTAAAGACCCCGGTGATGTTAAAAAGGGGCTTCATGTCAACACTTCAGGAGTTTCTCTATTCCGCTGAATATATATTGTCACGGGGCAATGGCAATGTTATTTTATGTGAGCGCGGGATCAGGACATTCGAGAGGTGGACGCGGAATACACTGGACATTTCCGCAATTCCCATATTAAAGAATGAGTCTCATCTCCCTGTAATAGTGGATATAAGCCATGCTCTGGGCAGAACCGATGTTGCGATACCTATTGCAAAGGCGGCACTTGCGGCCGGCGCTGACGGGATAATGGTGGAGACCCACTACAACCCTGCTATTGCATTGTCAGACGGCGATCAGCAATTGAGCTTGCCGGAGTTCAGGGGATTGCTGAAAGAGATCGGGATGTTGAATGAGGATGGAATTGATTTAATGTAACTATTCACCACAGAGGAAATGGTATCATTATCAGATTTCGAAACAAGTTCGGAATGATGTTTGTGTAAATCCTGTTAAGTGTTGCTTGCGGTCGCGACAGTGGGTTGCAATTATAAATTTTCCTCGCCAGACGATACCTCTTCTTTCTCTTTCTCTTTGTCTTTTAGTTTGTTTATAATTGACTCTTCTATCCTTTTTTTTGATTCCTCATCCTGAATAAAAGTCTTTTTCTGGTAATATATAAGGATAATCATCTGGATACTGACAACTTCCTCACTGGGATCAATAAATGCCGAGATATAGGCAATACCCGCATGACTTTCTCCCAGAGAGTCTTTTAAATCAACCTCGAAATGCCCGCATCTTTGTTTGTGAAGATTTTGAAGGTATTCCTCTAATTGCCCAAAAGGAACTGTATCCAGAATATCATTCAGGGGATTTCCGATAACATCTTTCCTTCTATATTTCATAGACTCCTGGACTCGTTTGTTATATTCCGTAATAATCCCTTTGGGATCTAACGAGAAATGGAGCAGAGGGCAGTTTTCATAGAATTCGTCATAACTTTTTCGAAGAAGCTTGAGCTCGAATTCTTTCTCCCTTATATTCTCCTGCATTTTCTGGTAGTTTCTGTAAATATAGCCGATTGTAAAGATTGTTAATATTGATGTTATTGCAAAAAGGGTGGTATAAAAGAGGGGATCCTCCAGAAAGCTTCCCTCGATTTTAGGCTGGAGAAAACAAAACAGGAATATTGATTCAGTAAAGTATAATATCATCATCAAATCCGGTACATCAAATTTTTGTTACCTTAACTTCATTAAAAATGGAAATTATCCTGTAATAAGTACTACGAAACCAT
Source organism: Vulcanimicrobiota bacterium (assembly GCA_021107945.1). Taxonomy (GTDB): domain Bacteria; phylum Vulcanimicrobiota; class JAJTBE01; order JAJTBE01; family JAJTBE01; genus JAIORV01. Next base: position 25,402 of record JAIORV010000178.1, read on the forward strand.
ATGGGATTGAAATGGTATAAAATCAATGTTATAATCCATCTGGAGCAAAAACGATATAATTCATTGGATAATTAAATGCTGAATATTTTGAATCAACCTGAAAAAAATTTGCGGGGGCTTGTTTTGTCCAGCGCCCCCGGACTTTATACAAGAAAGAGGAATGACAAGATTCTCGTAATAATCCCGAATCGTGGAAGTTGGGTGATTTTCGATTCTCTATTTCGTTCCTTTTTCGAAAAGATTAAAAAGCCTATTCTTTATCAGGATTTTATTTCAAATGATCAGGGAATCCCCCCGGCTATGTATGTTGCTTTTATGGAATCAGCTTTCAAGACCGGCATTCTTCTTCTATCGGGAAAGCAAAAAGCCCCGGATATAACAAGTGCCGGGGCAGATGGGGATAAGCCTCGGTTATTGCACATTCATCCACAAGGGAATACAGCCGAAGAGTTTGAAACATTTGGGAAATTTATCAGGAACCGTATGAAAATTGAAAAGTTCAACAATTACCTTATTTACGTCAAGGGAAACAAATCTCCTGTTAATGATGGATTTGTTGAATTTGCAGAGAATTTAATATATTTTGCAAAAGAATTGAACAAGAATATAATTTTTTCTATTGATGTATATGAGCCACCCGCTGAAATTCCTGCGGTCTTCTCTGACCTTCCGATTACATTGAATTACCGTTTTATAGGTCCCGAGGAATTATATATTAAAAGAAAGTCTAAAATCGATTTTAACAATATTCTATTTTCATTGAGAAAGACAAAGAATAGCGGTATTCAAACAGGTGTCGTTATTGATTTCCATCATCCCGACGAGGTAATGCCTGCAATGGAATTTTTCCTGGATGAGGGATTGTCCAATATTGCCCTCAAAATATCTCCGGATGTTATCCTCAGGGATGAGCCTATTACGAAAAGTATCAGGAAAATGGAGGATTTTGCGAACAAGTATATGGAAATGTTTCAAAAGTTGATATCAAGAATCGGAACCGACCACACCAGAATTTTTCTTGATGATATCAACAGATTCATCAATCATATGACCGGAAAATATTACGAACACCCCTGTGGTACAATGCCCTGCGGTATGGGCGAGAGGATCCAGGTTTTGCACGCGGACGGTACCTTACTTGCCTGTGAGTCTGTAACGGGCAAGTCGAAAAACAGCCTGATTATGAATGAAGATGATATAAATTGTCCCGGAGAGTCAAATATGCTAAAATACTGGAGAGGCCGGAGTATGGAAAAACTCCTTCGTTGCGGCAGGTGCCCCTGGAGGAAGTTCTGTAGCGCCGGCTGTCCGGTTCTCACTTATGAGAAATATGGCGATCTGTTTCATGAAGATCCCAGGTGCAGGTTCTTGCAGATGATGTTCGAGAACCTGATATGGTTTTTACACGACAATCCCCTGGTTGTGAATAAAATTGGAGGCTTTTAACTTAAAAGAAGGCTGAACGGTGGTATAAGTGGACAAAACAAATTCATTACCCCTTGGAATGAGGCTCCTGAGAGGGAATTCTCTCGTAAAGAAAACGGACGGCCTTGCCCGCATCAGGCGGGGAAAGGAAATCCTTTTTATTGAGAAGGAGACTGCAAGCTGGATTATCCTTGAAGGCGCGCAACTTGCCCTGTTCAATTCATTAAAACAACCCATGACCGTAAACGAGATTCTCACAGGCTTAATCTCCTCTCTTTCAACCAGGGAAAAAGAAGAGCTTCTTGTCAAGCTTTTTAAGCGGAATATGATTACGGTTAACTGTCAGTCTTTTTACAACCCCGCGAAAATGTGGGAACTCCCTCAGAAATACCCGCAGTTCCTGTGTTTCCATATAACCAGCGCATGTAATTTTGCCTGTAAATATTGTTATGCCAGGGCAAATCCGTATAAGCAAAAATTATCGCAGGAAGTAGCACACAGGGTGGTAGAGAGGATCCTGGAAGAGATTCCCAACAAGAGCCTTCTGATAGATTTTCACGGAGGCGAACCTTTCATGGCGTATGACGAAATGGTGGATACGATCAACTATGCCAAGGAGTATAACTCGAAAAAAGGAATCGGGAAAATCCTGAATTTTGTTGTGCAATCAAACGGCTCTCTTGTGACCGTGGAGAAGGCACATTACCTCAAGTCTATTGATTGTAATGTGGGATTCAGCCTTGACGGACCGAAAGACGTTCATGATCAGCAGAGGGTGTATCCCGACGATTCCGGCACATTTGATTTGATATGGAAAAATATGATGGAGCTAAAAGCATCGGGGATTGATATAGGATTCCTGGCGGTTATCCACAATCCGGATAATTATCTCAGGACATTCAAGTTTTTCCTTGACCAGGGACTTCGCTCATTCAGGATAAACTACTCCGCTTATATCGGGCGCGCCACCGAGGAGCTTGAATTTCCCCACGGCAGGGGAGAGGCCTTTGCCAGGCGTTACCTTGAGATGGCTGACGCGGCGATAGAATTCGTCGAATCAACCGGTGAACGCCTGTCGATGAAGGATCTGGACAGTCAAATAAACAATATTGTAAGCAAGAAAAGACCTTTTATGTGCTACCGCTCGCCTTGCGGTTGTGGTAATTCGATTCTCGGGTTCGGGCATGACGGTGGGATTTATGCCTGTGAAGAGGCGACGGGCGTTGAAGAGTTTCGCATAGGAAATATTTTTGATGACTCGAAGACACTAACGGAAATTATTGATACAAGCGAGGTTCTGAAAAAAATCAACGCAAGGACTGTCGAGAATATCCCAAAATGCAGGGATTGCACATTTAAGCGGTTTTGTGGAGGCAGATGTACTACAAAGTCATTCGCAAGATATGGAAACCTTCAAAGGGAAGATCCAATGTGCAGGTTTTATCAGACAGTCTATCCCGAGTTAATCTGGAGAGTTCATGATAATCCCGGAATAGTCGACAAACTCAGACCCAAGAAACAACCCCGCCCCGCATGGAAGAAAGACGACAAGGAATGCGATTCTTGCTGACTAATAAGTCATCCCGAACTTGTTTCGGGATCCGAAATATGGCTTGAACATTAGATCCTGAAACCCTGAAACAAGTTCAGGGCAGGCGAGTTCAGAATGACTAAGTTCACTTCTTAGACGCCCCCAGCCGGGGAGGCAGGTCATGAGATTAGCCCCTGGCTTCAGCCAGGGGTAATAATGAATAAAACACCCGGGATAATAACTGCTTCAGCAGTTTACCAATCCCACATTTTATGGTTTCATATTGCAATAGGATTCCAATAGAGAGGTAAATTATGACTGAGAAAAAATATTCCCTCATGGACAGGTGGCGATGCCTTTTTCGCAAAGAATTTTACATGATATTGCCAAATTACATCTTCTTCCTGATACCCATTGCATCCATCATGGCATATCTTTCACATAGATATATCGACAACTGGATTGGATGGAAATTTCCTATCCCAAGACCCTATAATTTCATCTTTTTTGGTGTAAGCCTTATTGTGGGGTTCGCCGGGATTTTATGGGTTTACAGTTATCTTATCCTTGAGGGTGAAGGCGGCCCCTGCCCACCTTTTACATCGAAAACAAAAAGACTTGTAAAAACAGGAGCATATAGCCTTTGCAGGCATCCTTCAATCTTATTCAAACTCTTTGGTGTGATAGGACTTGGGTGCGCTTTTGAATCAATCTCGTTCCTACTCATAGTGATACCCACTCTCCTTGTATTCTCACTCCTTGCAAACAAGAAGATGCAAGAAGATCCCCTTATAGAGAAATTCGGCGATGAGTACCTGGAATATAAAAAGAAAACTCCCATGCTGATACCGGATTTCTGGAAAGCCTTTGGATGGAGATGATTGTCGGTTACTATTCACCGCAGAGGACGCAGAGAGAAGAAAAAAGGAGAATTAAGAATGGCTGGAGAGGATATGAAAAAAACCGACGCCGAATGGCAAGAAAATCTGACACCTGAGCAATATGGAATAACTCGTCAAAAAGGCACGGAGCAAGCTTTTTCCGGGAAATACTACAATTTCAAGGGTAGGGGAATATATAAATGTATTTGTTGTGGAAATGAGCTTTTTTCTTCATCCGTGAAATTTGACTCGGGGTCGGGATGGCCGAGTTTCTATGAGGCAAAATCAAAGAACAACATCCTGGAAAAGGAAGACACAAGCGGCGGTATGACAAGAACGGAGGCAGTCTGTGCCCGGTGTGACGCTCACCTGGGACATGTCTTCAGGGACGGTCCCAAACCAACGGGGCTTCGATATTGCATTAACTCGGCGGGATTGAAATTTGAGGGTGAGAAAACTGAAAAATCATCGACTGATAAAGAATAGCAAAATCACTTCTCTTTTATCGGCAAATAGACATCTATCTCCGAATTTTTCTGATCTTTCAGGTTGAATCTCTCATCATAAAGCTCAAAATCAAAATTGTCTGCAATATCATACCCTGATTTCGTCAGCCATTCCCCAAATATGTAGTCATAAGTATGGGATAAATTGGAAAGCTCTCCCTTGTGGGTAAACATCGCATACTTATGAGCCGGAATTGTCCTTGTCACCATACCGTCGGGGACATCATCAAAATTGCTCACTTCAAAACAGACAACTTCGTTAAACTCTGTATCCTTTGACATGTTTTCAATTGTAACATCAACATCTCCCGATTCACATATTCCATATGCTACGTCAGGATTTACCTTGTTTTTAATCTCATGAAATCTTGGCATGAAATCATCCCATAGCTGTGGGATTGTGTTGTTATTAAGTGTAAACTTCCGCTCCATTCCAATTACCTTAAAAGATTCTTTTGTTACGATTTTCGGTTTCATAAACGCACCTCCGGTTAAGTATTGATGACATTTTTTTCACCACAAAAACCACAAATGCCAAAAAGAATTTTCTTTGCGTTTTTTGCTTCTTTGTGGTCATTCTAATTCCTCTTTACAATGTTTAAGGGGATAAGACAATTTTCTACCCAAATATCACAGAGCTAATAATGAGCAAAGTGTTGACTTCAATTAAAACTCCGGGTCCTCTGCGAACTCTGTGGTGAATAATCAATGAAATGTTAACATAATTTTCCTTGTCATTTGTCTCAGAGTTGTTGTATAATTTATCTTGGAAACATGTAGGATTGGAGCGAATCAGATGAAAATTCACCGTGACCGATTGGGAACTCAGAATAAGAGGCCGGATATCAATAGTTCATCTTCGGGTAAGAAATACAATTCCGTCAGTATCGATACAAGAGACAGGCTGTCTATCTCAAAAGATAATAAAGATAAGACCGGAATAATTGAAACCAGATTTGCTCATTTGAGGAGTAAGTTGAAAACGGCCATTAAAGACAGTGCAGATGCAAATGAAAAACAGGATATAGAAGTCGGACAGGTCACAGGTAATTTGCAGGAATCCGAAAAAGATGTTTCCATAACAATACCATTCGATAAGCACATCGAACAGGCGTGCGATTATATTCTGGAAAAAACCGAATCTCAATATCCCGGTTTCAAATCCAATGATATGGGAAAATCAAGAAAAGCTCATCAGATTCGTTCTCACATGAAAGATTTCGTGGAATTTGTCAAGGAAAAACAAAAGGGAGACCTTGCCTCGCTTCCTGAAAAAGAGAGAAAGGATATGATAAGTGAAGCTACAGGTTTTATAGCCGATAAAATCGGAGATGAATATGGCATGGCTCCACATATGAGAAGAAATGCCATATTTATGAGCCCTATCAGAAGCAACGTGGGTGATTACCTTGATTTCCTTAACAAAAAAAATATGGTCATATCGTCAGATGAAAAAGGAGAATTGACTGTAACAAAATATTTATCAAGAGAATCCGCGATGAATGCCCTGACCGGAATGGATAAAAACAGTCAAGTTGATGATAAATCACAAAAAAGTATAACTAAGATGGGAAGTTGGGTTGTAATAGGCGGAGTAAAGCTTCCGGTTAATGAGAAATAAAATTATTCGACAGCCTTTTTCAGGGCGGCTCTTGCCAGGATTCTTGTGGAGTCAAGAGTGGGTAGGGGTGAAGTCGTGTCGTCTATCAAAAGGGGAATCTCGGTACATCCCAGTACAACCGCATCACATTCGTTCTCCTTGAAATTCTCTATTATTTTCACGAAGTATCTCCAGGATTCATTTTTCAAGATTCCTTTTACCAGTTCATCAAAGATTATTTGATTAATTTTTTCTCTGTCTTCTTTTTCGGGCACCATAAATTCAATTCCCCTAGGTACAAGTTTCTCCGGATATACAGGCCCTTCCATCAGGTATTTGGTTCCCAGAATACCCAATTTCTTGAAACCTCTTGATTCCGCTTCCTTCGCCACTTCTTCTGCAATATGAAGCCAGGGAAGAGGGGAGTTCTCTATAACCATAATAAACGCCTGGTGAATCGTATTATCAGGGCAGATAACGAAATCCGCTCCCGCCCTCAAAAGCTTATCTGTTGAGGATAGCATCAATTTAGCGACGCCTTTCCAGTTTGCTCCGCCATAAAAACATTTTTCGTATTTGCCCAGAGAGTGAGTATGCATGGTAACTTCCGGGTGATCCAATCTTCCCATGTATTTTTCTCCCTCCCGGCATATGGTGCGATAGCAAAGTGCCGCTCCTTCACTGGAACAAGCGACTATTCCGATATGTTTGGCCATTTTATTTACCTCCAGTATAATTCTTATTATGGCTATTCTTCACTCGGAAGAATAAGATTCAGGATTATGGCCACAATTGCGCCGGTGGTGATTCCTGAGTTCAAGAGAATTTGAAGCATTTGTGGCAGATTTTTCAGGATATCAGGTCTGAAAACAACTGCAAGTCCGCACACAACTGAGATGGTGTAAATAAGGATATTGCGATATGAAGGCTCAGCCTCCCTCATTCCGGACATACCCGCCGATGCGACCATACCGAACATTATAAGCCCCGCTCCTCCCAGTACCGGGAGCGGCATTGTTGCAATAACCGCCCCGAGTTTGGGACATATTCCCAGTATCATCAGGATTATCCCCGCTATTGTAACGACATACCTGCTTGCAACACCCGTGAGACCGATTATTCCAATATTCTGTGAAAAAGTTGTGTTCGCTCCACCGCACATGATACCACCTATGGCGCTTCCCACACCGTCACAAAGAACGCCGCCTTTCAACTCCTTCTCGGTGACGGATCTATCACATACCCGCGCTGTAGCGGTCAGGTCCCCGATTGTCTCTATGGTTGTTACCAGGTATGCAATTATAAACGGCAGAAGCGGCGCCCAGTGGAATGAAAAGCCGAACCTGAAAGGCATCGGAAAGCTGAACCAATCCGCTTTTAATATGGGAGCGAAGTTGAGTTTTCCCAATAGGATGCATGTAATGTATCCCACAAGCATCCCCAGAAAAACTCCCGTTGTTCTGAGAAATTTATTTTTCAGGGATATGAAAACGATAATAACGATAATAACAAAAAGTGCCACTCCCAGATTGGAAAGACTCCCGTAGTCCTTCGCTCCCACTCCGCCCGCCATCCAGTCAACAGCAACCGGCACGAGGGAGAGACCGATGAGGGTTATCACCGCAGAAGTAACAATACGGGGGAATAACTTTTTGACGGCCGGGATGAAGAAGCTTGCGACAATTTCCACAACAGTGCCGAATATTGTTGCCATAAACATTGCACCCATGCCAAACTGTTTAACCACAGAAACGGCAGGTCCCACGAATGTGAATGATGTTCCCATAACACATGGAAGTCTGGAGCCAATTCCCAATGGAGAAGTCGTCTGAATTATCGTAACCAGACCCGCGCAAAAAATGGCGGCGCTTATATAAAATGTCATATTTTCATGATTTAACGCCGCTGCCCCTCCCACAATAAGCGGGACAGCCACAATTCCGTTGAACGCCGCCAATATGTGCTGAATAGCAAGTAATATGGACTGGGGTAGGGGAGGTTTCTCTTCCAGTTTATACTGAATTCGCATCAAATGCTCCTGGTCTGGATAATCGGCCGGACAATCAGACAATTAGAAAATAAATGGAAAATTATATATTTCCGCGGGTATTTCCGATTAGATTATTACTGTTCAATATATCTTGTTCAATCCTTTGCAGGCTATTTTTTTGGTTTCAGCCCGGGTAGAATTTTAAAAGTGAGTATTTCTGATGAAACGATGCCTTCCCCTTTGCGGATTTGTGCCTGGAATTTATAGACACCGGGCATGATTCCACCGGGGATTTTCGCCTTAATATATTTTGTCTGAATATCCTTGTCATAAGACTTTAATTTGAGTGAGAGAGATTTGGATAGCTTCTCTACTTTATTTCCTTTGGGATCAAATATATTCCACACGAACAAGGCTTTCTCGTCGCCTCCTACAAAAGGTTTATAGCGCATAACGAAGAGGATGGGATCTCCCGGTCTGTATGATTCCCGTATTTTCTTTCCTTTTCCCAGTATAAACACATTTGTTATCTTAACGGGGATTCCGCCTATTGCGTAGTCTTCCTTGTGTGTGTAGTCACCTTTGCCGGGATATAAAGTAACTATTACTTCATATGTTCCCGGAGGTGCTTTTTCAGGAATCCTGCCTTTTGCCAATTGCTTATATTCGCCTGACTTGCCTCCAATAAGAGAGGCTCTGCCGATTTTTTCACGTTTATTAGGCGCAACTATTCTCCATTCTATCGGGATCTCACCGTCAATATTTTCGCTGGAATATTCAAACCCGATGTAGAGAGGATCGCCGGGTTGAAAGTTTTTCTTGATACTGCTATACGATTCTCTATCGCCGATTTTAAAATCGATTATTATATTTTTCCTGATGAAATCCTTAACCTTTTCTCCAATTGTCCCGGCAAGTTTTTCATTTTTTTCATAAGCTTTTTTCAACTGGTTCTCTGTTTTCTTAACCGCATTGGAATAAAAAACCGCCGATGTCTTAGGCTCCACAACCTTGTCTTCATAAATAAAATCCTCGAAATTCTTGGAATTAAGAAGATTGATATGGTTTTCAATATATTTTTTCACTTGCTCTTTGTTGGCTTCCGAGAGTTTATAAGGGGAATTTTCCATGAGGCTGTCAGGATTCAGCGGCTTGAATTTGTCGCCAAAAACTTCATTAATAGTTGTTTCTTTCGTTGACTTCTCGGCATATTCCGCCGATTTCTTCCATTTATCTTTGATATTGGGATAAATAAGAAGATAAGCTATAATCTCATTATTCAAATTTCCGATTTTTTCAATATCATCTGCAATAATATCATATCCCTTGAGTTCCTGAATCGATTTTCCGTTTAATTTATCGGGAAGCGTTATTGATTCCCCGATTAGTATTTTTGACTTTGCTACAAAATCAGGCTCCGGTGTAATATTTGATGCCTGTGAGATGGAAAAAAACATCAGTGCCAATATAATCGCCGAGATTAATGATTTCGCAAAGAACTTAATTTTATTCAATTTATCACCTCAACCACTTTTCTTATGTGCTTTTTCAACCATAGATCTTATCTGAAAGAATTTCAGATAATCTTTTTCCCTTCCCAGCTTCATATAGACGCGGGATAGATTCCTCAAAAGGTAAACAAGGAATTTTCTGTTAACTTTGGAGCTTTCATGGAATTTCCATCCTTCTTGCTTTGAAAGGGCAATTCCATCGATTCCAACAGTTCTATAATCAATTCTTTCAATTTTTTTTGAAGGATCTTCTTTTGGGAACATTAACTCGAATTTTTCCAGGAAAGTCCCCATATCTCTTCTAATTCTTTTGTATTTCTCAACAATTCTGAATATCTTATGTTTAATAACCGTCTTTTTCGATTCAATTCCCGCTTCATTATAATAATGATATGCAATATTGTAATAATCGAGTGCCTTTTCTTTATTTCCTGCATAATTCAAGACATCTGCAATCATGAGGAAATAATTTGCTTTTCCCTGTTGAAAATCAATAGTTCTTTTAAGTTCGAGGGACTCATGAAAAAGGCTTGCCGCCGATGTAAATTTTCTCTCCATTACTTCATAAGACCCTATTCTGTTAAGTATGTCGCTCATTTTTACCCGATCATTCAACTGCCTGTATGAATGAAGAGCTTTCTCGTAGTATGTTCTTGCTTCTTTGTCTTTTGATAAGATCTCGAAGATATTCGCCATTTCAAGAAATGAATGTGCAATTGGAGATTGCGTTTTACCGGTATCCCTATGATAATTGATTACTCTCCTGCAATAGCTCTCCGCTTCCCGGTATTTATTCATGTCATACAAGACATGTGCGCAGTTAAAAAGAGATGCGGTATAGTTGAAATCGTCATTTTTTCTTTTGTATATTTTTGCGGCTCTGTCGAATTTGGTAATGGCTTCTTTTTTTCTGCCTGTTTGCTCTTCGATAATCCCGATTTCCATTAGAATCTCGGCAAGGAAAGTCTCTTCTTCAGGTATTTGAAGCTCACCAATAATGTTAAGATATTGATCTATCGCTTTTCGCGGATCTCCCATAGCTTCGTAATATTTTACCCTCTTCTTTTTTGCTATTATCTTGAGTGTATGTACTTTTCTCGCATCATCATCCCCCTTTGAATTATTCCCCTCATTCAGATGTAGTGATAATTCATCGGATATATCAAGAAGTTTCTTTACACTATCATATTCTTTCTCCGCAAGAAAAACATCAATATGGTAAATTATTTCCCGAAGAGTATTAAAGCGTTCCGTAAAACTTAACTCATTTATATAATCCCCTAATAAACTTACATTTTTTTCTTTGGATAATTTTTCGATTATTCTTTTAATTTCCATCATTGTTCACTCCCGACACTTTATTGTCTGGAGAAACTTCCGAATTTTGATCTTTTCTGTTTGTTTCCATCCCATTTGGTGCATCCTTATCGATCTCAATTTCAAGTTCTGCATTTCCATCTTCGTTGTCTAAATCTTTGTCTAAATCTTTATCTAAATCTTCCTTGTCAGGCTTTGAATGCCTTGTAATAATTCTTTTCACCAGATAAACAACCAGAATCCCAAAGAATCCGCTGAGAAAACTGGATCCTGCTATACAATGATAAAAGAAGGGAAATGAAGATGAGGAGAATTCAGTTGTCACATTCAGATGCCGCGTCAAAAGGATCCAGAATATTACTGTGAGAAAAGCCGGTGGTATAAAACCCCACAGGACGTTTGTTTTTCCATATCCCAATACAAAACATGGAAGATAGAAGAAAACCTGGAGAAGTATAAAGAGCCAGATTCCGAATTTATGTGCAAATCCAGCTTCGGACATTTTACCGGATTCAAAGTCAAAAAGAAAAGCAAACTCAAAAAAGGCAACGGAAACTGTTACCAGTACAACAAGAAATAGTATTTTCTTCCAAGTCATGACTGTTCCGCTTTCTCCTCTTTTTTGGATCGGGGAAAATCAGGGGGTTGATAATTAATATTCAATGGGACTTCTGACTTCAATTCGCCATCCAGGAAAGATCTTACCCAATACAATCCCGGATGGGAGAAAAAGATTCCTTCCACTCCGGCAATATCCGTATGTGAAACAGTCCGGTTATCAAGAAAGAATTTATGATCCGGACTTTTAAAGAGAGATTGTCCAGTGGAATGATGTATTTCAAAGTGATGAGTACATTCTCCCTGTCCCAGACCATATTGAATCACCAGAAACATTGGTGGGCACGGAAAAGGAAGAGTGCGGGTTGTGAAGCCGCTGAAAGTCCCGATAAATGAAAGCTTGTTGGGATTCATTATATCCCTCAGCACCTTTTCACAAATTAAAAATGCAAGTGGTCTCACATCCATCAACCTGTCTCCTTTATCTATATTATCCATCGACTGAAATATTTCAATCCCCAAATAGCTTATCCTTCTATTTTTCCTTGATATTATTGAATTAAGAGTATTTTATTATTCCTTCAACAAGGGAAACCGATATTATGCGAAGAAACTTAATTAATAATGTTGGGCGGACTTCATTGCAATTGCTTTTTTGGGTTCGTCCGGATCATTGTACAAGATCAAACACAAGGGAGTCTATAGCATGGAATTTATCAAGAAGGAATCAGGAGAGACGGCTTTAAGAGTTCTCGAGAGAGCTATTAAGAGATTCGGCCATCCAATATCGACCGATAAGCCGAGAACTTATGCCAAGAATCCTCCCAAAGCTACTGAAAAATATTGGGTGGGTGTCTGTCCAAAATGTCACATGACAATGCATGTTGCATACTTCACTCAGATCGGAATCCGCTATATGTGTAAAGGTTGCGGAAATAAAGAGGGAAGTTTTTAGTTATTGAAGCAGGAGGATAATTCAGTTGTCCCTACTTCTCGAAAATGGAACAACTCTTGCGGGTAGATATGTGATTCAGGATTTACTTGGACAGGGTGGAATGGGAGCCGTTTATCTTTCCTCCGACAAGCATATACCGGAGAAAAAGTGGGCTGTCAAGGAACTCTGGGATTATGGCGATCCCGCCACCCGGCAATTGATTCAAAATCAATTCAAGAGGGAAGCTTCTATACTTGCCACTCTCGATCATCCAAACCTTCCAAGGATTACCGATTATTTTGTCGATAATAACAAGGAATACCTGGTTATGGATTACGTGAAAGGCAAGACTCTGGAGGATGAACTGGGAGAAAATCCCGGGAATCTTGATATTGAGCATGGCCTGGTGATTTTATCGCAATTAATTGATGTGCTTGAATACTTGCATGACAGGGAACCTCCTGTGATTTTCAGGGATTTAAAGCCCGCAAACATAATGATTACCCCCGATGGAAATGTCAAACTGATTGATTTTGGAATCGCCAGGATTTTTTCCGCAGGAAAGCAAAAAGATACCGTTATAATGGGCACCCCGGGATATGCCGCTCCTGAGCAATACGGAACAAAACAGAGTGATTTAAGATCAGATATTTACGGATTGGGGGCGACTCTTTACTTTGCTGTAACCGGGCAAGACCCCGCCGACGATCCCTTTCATTTTGATTCCCCGTCAAAATTCAATTCAGACATTACGGAGCGGCTCAACAATGCAATCCTGAAATGTGTACAGATGGATCCCGAGGAAAGGTTTTCAAATGTCAGGGAGATAAGAGAATATCTTTTTAACAGGGAAGCCACCCGAACTGCGGATCTTAAGCCCGACCTCGAAGGAGCGCAAATCGAGCTGGTACCGGAAGATGTAGCCGTCCAGATTCATACCGATCCTGAGGAGTTGGATTTTGGAGTTGTAAAGAGAGGGAAAAAGAGAAAAAGATCTATCACCGTGAAGGGTAATATCTCTAAAGCGACGGTCTCGGCCGACAGCCAATGGATCCGGGTATATCCCGGGCTTATAGACGGCATTGATCCCGAAGTCGGCGTAACCATATACACCAATTCACTTAACCATGGAGGCAAATATAACGGCCAAATAAATATCAAGGGGCAGGGATTCGAGAGGTTTGTGCCGTTATCCGTTGAAATAGAAACGAAGCATTTAAACTTTCTGACATACCTGCTTGCTTTTGTTTTTACCGTTCTCAGTTTCGTGCCGCTATTGGGTTATCTCGGCTTCATTTTTGCCCTCATAGTTTATTTCAGCGTCCCAAAAGGAGAAAGGCTATCCCTGAAGATATTTCTGTATGTCAGTTCGTTTATAACCTTTATTTACACTATTGTCGGCGCACTTTATTTTGGAATAAAATATCTTGGTTGGTTCTAGATAGGTAATAATATTATGGTGTTGGAAGGGAATTTGTACTATCGTGTATAAATATTTGTACTATCGTACATAAATAGCGATATACTTTATACGCTGATTTTATGGCATGATACCGGCTTTTTTGTAAAAAATTATTATGATATTCACTTGCCTCTGAGGTGGTTATATGGTAAAGCTTATATGTCCCGAATGTGGTTATGAAAATGATTCCGAGGCGCGATATTGCGATGAATGCGGCGCATTGTTAGAATCCCTGGGGCAACAAGAGGAAAAATCGGAAGATATCACTGCCCCGATAAGTGGAGATCTTATAGAAGAGCGTTATGAAATTGTAGAAGTTCTGTCTCATGATCACAATTGCTCAAGATTCCTTGCTATGGATCTTGAAAATGATAATAGTATGGTATGGATAAAGAGTAAATTGGCAAATGATGATGATGAGCTTTTTGACAGTCAGATAGAACTACTGAAAGTTCTTAAGGATAATGAGCATAACAATGTTGTAAAAATTCTTGATGTCTTCAGAGCGGAAAAAAAGATGTTTGCAGTCTATGAGATTCTCAAAGGACAGAACCTGGAAACACTGATTGAGAAAAAGGGACAGGATATTACTGAGGAGCATATTCTACCCATCTCAATTCAGGCGGCGGAAAGCCTGAAACACTTGCATGCTCTGAATATTCTTCATATGGATATAGAGCCGTCACATTTATTTTTGACGGATAAGGGCGTTCTGAAACTTACGGGTTTTGGAAGAATTTGCTCACTTGATAAACCCTTTACGGATAATACCGTAACGGAAGGATTCTCTCCACCAGAATCTTTTGGACTCATGGGAGGAAAAATCGGAACAAAATCCGACATTTTCAGTCTTGGAGCAACGCTATATTACCTGGCAACCAACTCAAAACCGAAACAGTTCTCCAGGGAACACTCATTCACCAATTTTATCCCTATTGATGACTTGGAGAGAAAAATAAGTAAAACTCTGGAAAAAATTATTCTCAAAGCTACAAAAAAGGAACCTGAAAAAAGATTTAAAGATATAGATGAGTTACTGGAAAGCCTGAATAGCATGGAAGAGGCGAAAAAAGAAGAAGTGAAAAGGCAGGAGCGAGCGAGTCTTGATTTCGATATCTATGCAAAGTCCCATGTCGGCAAAGTGCGGGATATCAACCAGGATTCCTGTTTTATGGCTTCACTTTCAACATATGAAAAATCGATGGTTTGCAAATACAATCTCCTTGTAGTCTCCGACGGAATGGGAGGTATGGCCGAGGGTGAGAAGGCAAGTTCTCTTGCAATAAGAGTGATTGCGAGGGAAGTCCTGTCCACTTATGTACCGGTTATAACAGGAAATGACACAATCAGGCTTTATTCCGATGATGATCTTCAGGATAAAGCTTCCTATATTATGAAAAGAGCCATTGACATGGCAAATACTATTGTCTTTGAATATGCACAGGAAGATATTTCACGCAAGGGTATGGGGGCAACCCTGACAGGGGCGTTCATAGAGAAAGACAATATGTGTGTCGCCCATGCAGGCGATACCCGATGTTACATCTATAATGATAAAGAAGGACTGGGACAGATTACGGAGGATCATTCCCTCGTCGGAAGGCTTGTCAGAATGGGGCAACTGACACGGGAAGAAGCTATGGTATCCCCCCAGAGAAGTGCAATATACCGGGCGCTTGGCACATCACCGGAACTGGAGATAGACTTCTATCAAAGAACATTGAAAAGAGGAGACCTGGTTCTGATATGCTCCGATGGAGTTTGGGAGTATTTTCCTGACAAAGAACTTATTGAAATAATTAAAACCTGCCAGAGCCCGAAAGTGATTGGCGATACTTTAATTGAAAAATGTCTTGATCGCGGAGCGGATGATAATGCTACCCTGATCATCTTCAAAGTACTTGGAGAAGAAAATAAGGAATTGGAAAAAGTGGATGAGGATGAACAACAGGAACCTGTCAAGGAACCGGAAGATAATGACAACGAAGAAATTGATGAATAGTATTTCAAATTACATTTTTTAAGTACTCACATTTCGCATATATGAATTCGTTAAGAAATAATAGAGTTATTTTCAAGTGATTTAAGGTAATAACAGGTGGTTTAGGGTAATAACAGGTGGCTTAAGGCGTTTAAGACAGCACCACAATTTATTGTGGTGAATTGAGCGCAAACCCCACCACTACAGCGTCCTAACCACTTCAGTGGTTTATCTCATCGAGAAACCGTTGAAACGGTTAAATTGGAGGTGGGAGGTAGGTTTTATAGGCTTCTAACCACCCGATTAAAATCGGGTGTTGTCTGTTCGCCCGGCATGTTTGCTGAGCCGGTGGATTGAAAGA
>JAIORV010000183.1 GCA_021107945.1 Vulcanimicrobiota bacterium
CAGGACTTACGCATTTCCAAGAAAGAAATGCATGAAACTGTCATCCTGAGCGGAATACGATCTAATTTACTTTAATAGGCATACCTTTCTCAGGAACGGGGCTTACATACCTCCGATGTATTAATCAGCGAAGGATCTCTATCCATGAATAGCGATCTCTCAGGACAACATTCAGGAGATTCTTCGCTATGTGAATCCCCGTACATCAAGGAAATCCCATCCTTCAGAAAATCATCGGATTAAAGTAACTCTCTCATATATCGCTCAGAATGACAAGGCTAACTCCTCATTTTGCGTAAATCCTAAGATAAAAGAAAAGAGAAAATGGGAACGCTCTTCATTATCCTTCTTCCTTTCACTTAAAACTCTGTGTTCTCTACGCCCTCTGTGGTGAATTGTTAGTCTTTCCGGGTTCATTTAATTATATCACTTTTCGCGAAATATTTATACAAAAAAATCTACAATTATACATGAGGGTGGAAAGGGGTGATAAATAAAAAAAAAGGGGATAAGATGAAATAGACATCAGATCCCGATACTGTATAATAAATTCTCAAGAGGTGATAAAGATATGAACAACAACAGGTCAGGGAGAGAGAAGACCGGCAGAGCGATTGCATGTATAGCGATTTTAACGGCGATTCTGCTCTTTATTATTACTACGACTGCCTTACCGGTAGTTGCCGGTGAATTAATCGAAGCTAAATTCACCCCAAAATCTGACAGGGATCCTTTTATGCCGCCAAAGATTGTAAAGGGCAAAATAGTGTCTGATGATGTAAAAGTCACTCCCAATGTCAAGAAAACTCCTGCCAGGAAAGGCGGCAAAGAGCCAAGGGAGAGGAACCTTGTTGCAAAAAAAGCCAAGGGAAAGCATCCTATAGAACTTCCTGGCGTCAGTATAACCGGGATTATTAAGACAAAGACCGGCAATAAAGCAATTATCAATATGAAAGGTAAAAGCAAGATTATCACTACCGGTCAAAAATTAGGTATATGGAAGGTTTCCTCCGTTGGAAACAGGACTGTGATTCTGACTTCAAAAAACCAGGTGGCGAAAATTGTTTTGCCGTCTGAAACTGCATTCTCAGATAAGAAAAAGAAATAGTATATGCTTTTTTATATATTCATTTTAAATAGCCGGGGACAATCGTCTTCGGCTAATACTTTTTCATAGAAATCCCGTTATTTTATATTTGGTATCAGATAAATACGAAGGAAATTCAAATAAGATATAGAATTTTATCCAAACAAATGAAAGGTGCATGTCTTTCGTTTGATTTATCATCGGAATCTTGAAATGCAAATATAGAAGGAGGCCGTTTAACAATGAAGCTCTGTCCTCTGCTTAACGGGAAATGTATTGGAGAAGAATGCGAATGGTTCGCAGGAGGAATTAATCGATGCACAATGGTAGCTTTGGGAATGCTCTGTGAGGGTATTCATGATATGGGCGTAAACACATATAACCGTTACGTCCCGGTGGAAGAGGAAGAACCTGTTACAGAATAAAATAAGAAATAATTTTCTTCGAAAACAAGTAAGGGATTTCTATCTTCAGGTTCCCTGATAATAATTGTCCATTTTATTCTTTGAAGGCGTTAATGGCGATAACTGAAGTTTCGGCCGACAGCCAAAATTGAGAAACAAAGAAGAACTCAGAGGCCTGATATTAAAGGCCGATAGAAAAAGTGTACACATATTATATTCGCGCTATTCACCGAGAATTGATGAGGACATATTTAATGTGGAAGACGAAGAGACAACTCTCGATGACGTCGTTATTTAAGTTTTGTGAAATTGTTATTATCCACCGCAGAGTTCGCAGAGGCCACTGAAACAAGCTTGCCCTGACGAAGGCCGGGGTTCAGTGTAGGCGCAGAGATTTAAACGAAGTGAGCATTAAAAGTGATATATCGCAGTATTTGCAAGCTTCGCTATGTGAGTTTCCGGACACAAGATAATCGCGTCTTTGAGAAAGTCATTAGAGTCAGGCAATTCCTTCACGATCCGCTCGAAATTATGCTATGATAATTGCGTAAGTCCTCTTGTTCATATAATTTAACAATCTTGTTACATTTTCTTTATTGACTACTATCACATTATTATATAAACTATAGGTGTAGGATATTAAATAACAGGGGGGGAGTTACCCCTGATTATTTGTATTTGTATATTTAGTCTTTCATCTCAACACTCTGGAGGCTTTTGATGGATCCGGCAATCTCCCGAATTTCAAAACAAATTAATCAAGGGCAATTAATTTCAGATTCATCTGTTAATAAAGCTATATCTGAAAAGCCGGCAACAATTAATACCACGGATTCGTTCAAAAAGAGCAGCAGACGCGATTTTTTTAATAGAATAAAGCCCAGAAACTTATGGGAGAAACCTTTTAAGAATGTAGATAATAAAGATTGGCAGGAATTCTCCGAAAAAGCACTCCTGCTGAAAGAATCTACAAATGTTTTAGCATATTCCACCCTTGCTCTGCCCTATATATCCGTATTTGGAGCCGTTGGAGCCCTGGGACTCACAGCGGTTTCCGTTGCAGGACTGAAATCATCAAAGAATCAAGCTGAAATAGCTGACAGAGCCGCCAGTGCCGGGTGGGGCATACAGACAAGTCTCCAGATGGCAGTCAAAGCTTTCAAAATGGGTAAGACCGCAACAAAGATAGCCGCCGGACTTGGAGTTGTCGGGGGAGTCCTTGAAACAGGGCTCGGCATAAAACGAGTTATTGACGGGAAAAAGACAGGTGACAAGGAGAAAATAAAAATTGGACTACTTGATATCGCTACGGGCGTAACCTGGGCAGTTTCTTCCGCACTCATACCACCGCCACTTGGATCAGCACTGTTTATCGGGGCGGCACTTTTAAAAACAGGATATATGAACAAGGAGAAGGTCAAAAAAAGTGCTGTTAAGATTGCCGGAAAAATAAAGGGGTGGGTAGAGAAAAAAATCAATGATCCTTTTAAAAACATAGGTGTTGACATTGCATCGACACCGGCTTCATAAAACAAGCAGGTATAATACATGAAACCAGCAATAATTGTCCACGGTGGCGCATGGGACATTCCTGATAAAATATGGCAGGCACATAAAGAGGGATGCACAAAAGCTCTTGAAAAAGGCATGGAGATGTTGGAAACAGGAGCATCGGCAATTGACGCCGTGGAAGAATGTATAAAAATAATGGAAATGAACCCTGTTTTCGACGCAGGAAGGGGTTCTTTTTTAAATATTGACGGAAAAATCGAGATGGATGCAGGGATTATGGATGGAAAAGATCTGTCATTCGGAGCGATCGGAGGAATCGACGGAATATATCATCCTGTCTCTCTTGCAAGAAAAGTGATGGAAGAAACCGAACATGTTTTCCTGGCGGGCAATGGAGCGCATAAATTTGCAAGAAAGATGGGATTTCAGAAGATTCCCTATGAAAAATTATTGGTGGGAAGGGAATTGGATAGATGGCTCAGGATAAAAGACGATCCCGATTTCAGAACAAGGACTGTATTTGAAGAAGATAAAAAAGGAAGAATAGACAAAGACGGTATAAGAGTTGATACAGTGGGCGCGGTCGCAATTGATATTAACGGCGATATCTCCTCTGCGACATCAACGGGTGGAATACCCAAGAAAATGAGCGGTAGAATCGGAGACGCCCCCATAGTGGGATGTGGATTCTATGCGGATAATTTGGCGGGAGGCGCATCTGCGACCGGTTGGGGCGAGCAGATTATGAAAATATGTATGTGTAAAACTGCTGTTGATTTTCTATCGGAAGGACTGGATCCCATGGAGGCTGCGAGGAGAGCCGTGGAAGTCCTGGAAACCCGTGTTGACGGCAGCGGAGGAATTATCCTTATCGATAGCAAAGGAAGAATAGGACATGCATATAATACACCAAGAATGGCGTTTGAATTTTCATATGCCGTCTGAAGTCTCTTGATCGCAATTCTGTAAATTAATTTTTGAAAGGGGATTCCCATAAAAATGAAAAAGCCGGTTTTTGCAATTGCAATTTTTTTTTTAATAGTGTCTCTATCCTCAATCCCAACACAGGCTGAGGAGAGAATAGGAATAAACTGTAATTTTTACCCCGAGATAAAGCCATTTTTGAGCAGGATAGATCCTGATAAAATCAGCATAAAATACTTCAATGGACTCGAATTCTATTCGGCAAAAATAAAGGGTAAGGAAATAGTTATTTTTATGGGTGGAGCCGATCAGGCGGCCGCCTCTGCAAACTTACAAAAAGCAATTGATGAATTCAAACTGACAAAAATAATCGTAAGCGGCATATGCGGCAGCATATCACCTGACGTTCACATTGGCGATGTTGTGATCCCGGAGCGTTGGGCAAACCATACATACGCTTACCTGTCACCGAAGAACAAGAATTTCGCTCCGTTTTTCAAGCCCGAGGCAGGTTTTTCGGTTCCATACGGATTTATGTATCACGACAGGAAAGAATTAAACCTGATGGTGGGATATGGCGATATTGTAAAAGAAATGATGTGGTTCCCCGTGGATGGAGAGCTTATGAAAGTGGCAGGTAAAATCAAGTCCCGGGTTAAACTGAAGAAGATTGATACGGAAAAACCCCGGTTGTTGATTGGTGGAAACGGCGTATCCGGCAGTTGGTTTGTTGATAACTATGAATACCGTCTTCACCTTCGAAAGTACTTCAAGGCGGAAGTGGTTGACATAGAATCCCAGGCGTTATGCCAGGTTGCAATGATGAACAGAATCCCGATTCTTGTTGTTAGATGCGTTTCCGACTATGCGGGAAACGAGAAAGGCGAGCATAACAAAGCTTTGAAAAACCTTTTTATTGCCGCCGGGAATTCAACGGAGGTTGTCTGGAAGATAATAGAAGAATTGTAGATATTATTTTTCGATCTAAAATATTTTATCTGAAAGGACTAATTATAAATTGGTCGAAAGTTTTTTGAAAGGGGGTTTAATATGAGTGCGGATATTGCCAGAAAAAAATTCGAGCAGTTAAAATCGAAAATTGAAAACGGAACAGTTCATTCGCTGGTTCGTCGTGTTGGCTATGGCAGAGTTGCCGAGATCGGGGAAGAAGAAGGCTCATCGCACCTTCCCACTTTATCGGGGCAGTTGAATGGCTTTGATCTCAATTTCTATTTCAGTCCTTATCCCGATGGAGGTCATCTTCTCAACATCGAAGCCAGGATTATCTGTCCTTTCAAGTTGAGATTGACACTCGAAAAACAAGAAACCAAATCAAATAAGTTTAAACCCGTCTATCAACTCCCTGTATCGGAAATTGAAGTTGACGTCAAGGAATTTGACGAACGGTACTTTATCGAGACTATAGAGGAAGAGCCTGTCAGGAAATTCCTGGCTATACAGGAAAATAGAAAAATGATTGATGAACTTGAGGATTTTGACAGTCTTTCTTTCCAATATAAACATCTTAAACTCCTCTATTATTTGGAGAAAATTGATGGGCTTGATATTGATCAGCTATTTAAGAGAATTAAGCTCATGACTAAAATGGGCAAGGTCCTCCATGAATTGGAAGTTCCGAAATAGTCGCTCAATAGATACGAAAACGGCAAGAAACAAATTGATATGAAATCAAAAAGCGAGATTGAACCTTAACAGTTTCGCTTTTTATTTATGTTTATGTCCATTCCATGTAGCGTGGGTCTTCAGACCCGCCAATATATTGTGTTTCAATTTTGGACAGGTGACATAAAAACCGCGAGTGAGAAAAACAACAGGGAGGTTATAATATGCTCATGAAAAATCCCGACTTTATACAGGGCATCGAGGTAAAGAAAACCAGGGTCAATGATGTTGAAATCGCATACAGGATATTCGGACAGGGACATCCACTTCTTATGATAATGGGATTCGGCGGAAATATGGAGGTATGGCAGCCTGATTTGTTGGAAGAACTATCTCGAAATTTCAGAGTTATCATTTTCGATAACAGGGGAATCGGCGAATCGACAGCAACAGACAGGGAATTTACAATTGAGCTTTTTGCTGAAGATACGGTGGGCTTGATGAACGCCTTGAATATCGGGAGCGCATATGTCATGGGATTCTCAATGGGCACGATGATCGCCCTTCAGATGGCTGTTGATTTTCCCGGGAAGATTGACAAGCTCGTGCTATATGCCGCGGAATGCGGCGGAAAAGAGGCATTACCTCATTCGAAAGATGTGTGGGCTATCCTCGAGGATACATCAATGCCCCTTGAAGAAAAACATGTGAAAACCCTCAGGATTCTCCTTCCTGAAAAGTGGCGCAACGAGCATCCGTCTCCCGCGGAATACTTCCCGCCCGTATCCGTGGAAATTTCGATGGAAAGCATGAACCGACAGTTCAAGGCAATTACCGACTGGAAAGGATGTTATGACAAACTCGGAAAAATAGACAAGTCCACACTTCTTGTGGCGGGAGCCGATGACATGATTATTCCCCCGGGAAATTTATTTATAATCGGCGAACAAATTCCATCCTCCTGGGTTGTCCAGTTGCGGGGATGCGGACATGGAATGATGTACCAGGAACCGGGGAAATTATGTAAGGTTGTAAGTACATTCCTGGAGATATAATGCTTTTTTAATTTCACCACAGAGGACACAGAGGGCACGGAGGGCTTTTCAACGCAGAGACCGCGGAGGTTTTTCGATATCCTAACCTCTGACCTCTGATTTGAGACTATCGAAGAAGGTGTAATTTTTGACAAGCATCATAAATATTGTGGTTAACGTTGCCGATGGAAAAGGTTCCAACCAGGGAGTAAAAGCACATGAGAAAAAAAGCGGAATCAAATTCAGATTCCCCGGAATGTACATAGGGGAAGCGTTTGCCTAAGCGGCGCTGTGAAATCCCCGTGTCAGGCAATAAATTACTTCTTGATTCAAAGAAATGTTTTCTTCTTTAGCTCTGTCGGATAAACATTTGTGAAGAGAACGAGGGAGTCTGACAAGGAATTTTCCGCTAAATTCTCGAGATTCGAATGGAGATGGAATTTCTATTTTCTTTTCAATTGCTATTTCTTTCCATTCGTTAAAAACAATGCGAAGTTCTGAAATAGCAGACTCCTGGGTATCTCCAAAAGCGGATATTTCAGGAATTTCTTCTATATATGCGCCAAAATCCTTATCCCTCCTATCAAGAAAGAGTTTGATTGTATAATCTTCAAATTTATATGACATTATTCTCCTCCAAAATTCCCAAAAATTGTTTGACTTGATATTCCTTGGCATATTCCTTTGTTTCTTGCACCGGAAGCAGTCTTTTAAATTCATCATTATAATATTGAAAATGACTCCCCCTGGAGCGAACACAAGTGAAACCAAATTTATTTAAAAGATTACAAAATTCATTAAACCTTAAGTTTGCAACTGAATTTATTGCTTTATCTAAAAGCTTATCTTTTTTCATACTTTAATAGTATCATGGGTGATACCAAATCGTCAATAGAGAGGAGGAAACAAAATTACCTTCAATCGCATACATAGCCGACAACGACGACACAAACAAAGTCTATTCCGGTTCCGTCGTTGGAGTGGAGGAAGGGGAATAGATAATATTAATGAAATTGTTTCTGTGAAGAATTCATAGGATGGGGTCCATTATAAACAGACCATAAATTGACAAACATCCAAATTCAAGTGTTTGTCTTAACATCATATTGGTCTGCACACCATGCCTTCTAATAGTTGACAATAAAGATAAAGAGAGAAACTTCTGAAACTGATATAATAAAGAGACAAATATCCACCTTTCAGGATCTATGCTTATCAAGAATTCATAACTTAGGCGAACCAATTCTTCTGCGTTGATAAATACATCTTCATAGTCTCTTTGCGCATTCTTCATTAAAGCATGCTCGGATTCAGATAGTCCTATGGTTGAAAATTTCATTTTTAACAACTCTCCATAAAAAATTACTTCCGCATTTAAGAAAAAACCTTTCGCCATCCGTTATCCGCAATCCATACCCCTTTGTGGTCTTTTCGGTGAATAAACAACTCCGCTCTCCTTTCCGGGAAGACGCTGAAGCGTCTGAAGTAGTGAGGGTTGTGTGTATTCCCTTCTTCCCCCGGATGAATCCGGGGGCTAGTCTCATGGGAGGTTTAAAAATCTCCGCTACCAAGAAAATCGGAGTGGGAGGTTTAAAAACCTCCGCTACCAATAAAAATCGGAAGTGGGAAATGAGAAGTGTGAAGCGGGATTCGGCGTCCCTCCTCCGCTTATCGGGACGAGGACGTCCCTCCTACAGTTCCGGCTTGTGTCATCCTTCATCCATTCTTTTCTTCGTGTTCTCCGTGGCTTCGTGGTGAATAAAAATTCGCAATCCGTCCCCTGTCATCCGTTATCCCTTTTCCTGATTTCCTAATTTCCTTAGAGTTTAAATTCCTGTATTCCTAGTCCGATATCCGTTTCACTCCTTCTTCCATACAAATCTCCTGATAAGCCAAACTATGGAAAAAATGACAAACATTGTTACAACAATAATCGCCCCGCTGGGCATGCCGGCGTAATATGAGAATGTAAGACCGGATAGTGTGGATGTAACTCCCACTACAATTGATATTAACATGACCTGCAGAAAGTGTCTGCCGATAAGTAACGCCACCGTTGCAGGTATGATGAGGAATGCTGACACAAGGATGATACCCACGATCTGTACCGATAGCACAATTACCACTGCAAGGATAACTAGAAGTGCGTAATACAGGAATTTTACGGGAATGTTGGATACCTGCGCCATTTCCTCATCAAATGTGAAAAATTGTAATTGCCTGTAATAATAGATAACAAATCCCAATACTATTATGCCGAGAACAAACAGCCTGATTACGTCTGTTCTTGAGACGGCGAGGATGTTTCCAAACAGGTAGCCCATCAAATCGGTTGTATATTCTTTCCTGAGTTTGAGAAGAATAACACCCAGTGCCATGGATGTTGTGAGGAAAAGTCCGATGCTTGAATCCTCGGACAGTTTGCCTTTCCTGCTTGTTATTCCTATAAGAACTGCAATAATAACACAGAAAACGGTTGTTGTTATGTAAAGATCCAGGTTAAATAGAAGCGCAAGGGCGATTCCCCCAAAAGCGGCGTGTGCAATGCCCTGACCGATAAATGCCATACGTCTAAGAACAACAAAAACCGACAGTACTGAACATAAAACACCCACAACAAGTCCTGCCATGAGTGCATTCTGCATAAATTGGTATTTTAAAATTGAAATCATACTTCCTACTACCTTCTATAATAAATAAAAAGAATTTCACCGCAAAGACCACAAAGATTAAAAATAATTTTCTTTGCGTTCTTTGCTTCTTTGCGGTTAATATTTAATTTCCACTTTTGATCTATAACTTTTTAGCGATACTTTTTTCTTATGAAAAAAAACACTCTCGTTAACCGGGTTGATGAGCATGGAAAGCATCGTACTCGCATGAATATGTTTTGGCAATATCTTCCTTACTCAAATGCTCCGGATTGTCATGAAAGTGAATTGTCTTGTTAAGGCATGCAACCTGATCCGCAGTTATAGTCATTGCATGAAAATTATGTGTAACGAGAACGACAGTAAGGTCAAACTTTTCCTTGACTTCTGCCAGGAATTTAAGAAAAGCCATCACGCCGGTTTGATCAATTCCAACGAGGGGTTCATCGAGCATGAGAACAGACGGTTTCCCCACCAGCGCTCTTGCAATGAGTGCTCTCTGGAGTTGTCCTCCGGATATGGCGTTTATGGAGCAGTCCTTTATCTTGTCTATACCTACCTTTTCCAATAATAGATTGACATGCTCTTTCTCTTCTTTTGTGGGTCCCTTGAAGCCTGTGAGTCCGTATAGTCCCATTTCCACTGCGTCATAAACAGTTGCGGGGAATTGTTTGTTAACTTTTGAATGCTGTGGCACATAACCCATGCAATTGTGATGATATCCACCGCTTTTGTTCTTGAATTGGCATTTCACAATTACTTTTCCCGTATATCCCTCTATTAATCCCAGCATAATTTTTAACAGAGTGGTTTTACCTCCTCCATTGGGACCGATAATTCCCAGGATAGTGCCCTCCTCAACTGTAAGGTTGATATTCTCCAGGACAACATTATCACCGTATGAGAAACCCACATTTTTAAGGATTATAATTTCATCTTTTTCCATCGATTCACCGCCGGTTATGATTATATGCTATTCACCGCAAAGACCACAGAGCTTATCAACAACCTTTAGACTCTCAAATTCAATTCCCTGCAAATACATTGTTCACAGGCAGATTATAGAAGCTCGGATCCTAAATTTATATATACTTCTATGCAAGCTCCTATGATGTTATACGATGACTCATTTATTTATTTCTTTGCTTCTTTGCGGTTAATTTTAAATACCTTCTTATAGAATGACAAGCATTTCAGGAGGCTGAATAGTGACCAA
Source organism: Vulcanimicrobiota bacterium (assembly GCA_021107945.1). Taxonomy (GTDB): domain Bacteria; phylum Vulcanimicrobiota; class JAJTBE01; order JAJTBE01; family JAJTBE01; genus JAIORV01. The sequence continues at coordinate 10,452 of JAIORV010000183.1, forward strand.
TTATACTAATTTTCCTCGCTGAAAGCTTCTGTAAATGCTTTCAGGTTTTCCTTCATATTTTTCACATAAGTGTCTCGTTTCGGATCATCCAGAGCTCCTATGGGATCAACTATGGCGACCTTTCCGTTTATCTCCCTTGCAATTGCCTCCGCTTCCCTGGGTGAGAACTGTGGCTCGGCAAAAACGATTTTAACTCTGTATTTCTTGAGGATTTCAATAACTTCCGCTATATGTCTTGGATCCGGCTCCTGCCCGGGAGAAGTTGAAATGACAGCGACCTCATTCAATCCATATCTTTTTGACAGATATCCCAGAAAAGCATGAAATGTTATAAAATCCTTCTTCTTGAATTTCGATAATTCTTCACTATATAGCTTGTCAAGCCCATCCAGCTTCGCCTGGTATATCTTGCAATTTTGCTCGAATATTTCCTTTTGATCAGGTCTTATGGATATATAAGCATCCCTGGCATCTTCAGCCATTTTTTTCATCCTCATAGGATCCATCCAGATGTGAGGATTGACTGCTCCCTCTTTATTATGAGAATCTTCCCCGGAATGCGTTCCGATTTCCTCGACCTCGGTCTGGGAAAGTATTTTCACTCCATCCGAGAGAGTAAAGATTTTCATCTTTCCTTTTTCACCCATCGCCGATGTGAGTTTCTCCATCCAGGTATCAAGTCCCAGTCCCACCATAAAAATGACATTTGCATCCTCGATATTTCGCGAATCTTCAACCGTAGGCTCATAAGTGTGGGGACTACCGCCGGGAGGCAGGAGGTTTTTCACTTCCACAATATCGCCTCCCACATTCCTGGCAATATCATAAAGGGGTAAGATTGTGGTTATGACAACTATCTTGCCCTGCGACTTTTCCGGTGAATCCGTGGTGCCGGCTTCGCTTCCCGTTGCGCCGGACGGAGTTGCCCCTCCATCCGTCTTGCGTTGGCATGATGGTAAAATAAATATGCCGATAATTATTAATGAAACCATTAAGGCCATAAATGCTTTTTTTCTCATTATGGTCTCCTTCTTTATCGTGTTTATGGTATTTTCTCTCTTTATTTATCCAATCAATCCTTATTCCTTGTTTAATTGCAGAATAGTGATAATTGTCATTATGTAACAGTGTTGTCCAATAAAAGAGTAATCTCTAATGTGTCGGCCGTGATAAAAACAAGGTATTTTTTTGTTTGTGAAATAATTGTACATGTTATGCTTTTGAGTCAATGTATTAAATGACATATAACGGGGGTGAATCTTTGTCCGGATCATCGGGAAATATTAAATCAGAGAATAAGGAAATAATCGTTGTAAGCGCATGCCTTGCGGGCCGGAATTGCAGATTTGACAAGGGAAGCCACCCAATGCAGGAGATAATGGAAATGGTGGAAGAAGGAAAAGCTATACTCGTATGCCCGGAGCAGTTGGGAGGACTTCCCACACCCAGGCCTCCTTCCGAGATACAGAAAGGCGACGGCGATGATGTTCTTGACGGGAAGTCAAGGATTGTTAATGTCAAAGGACAGGATGTAACAAATAACTTTATAAAGGGTGCTTTTGAATCATACCGGATAGTGATGGAATCAGGCGCAAAAAAGGCAATACTCAAGTCAAGAAGCCCAGCTTGTGGAGTAGGGCAAATTTATGACGGATCATTTACCGGATCCCTGAAAAAGGGGAACGGTATTGCCTCCGCGCTTTTTATAAGATCGGGATTCAAAGTCATTAGCGATGAGGAATTTCAAGAAAAAGGAGTGTAATACATGAAAAAGGGAATCAGGTTAATATTTTTATTGATTATTGCTATTTTTATCACAACAGGAATTGTCAACGCGGTTGAGACAATTGATCAGCCGGCAAGAACAATCCAGGCGGAGAATGTAGTGAAGGCGGTCGCTTTCTCACCGGATAGCAAGCATATTGCAGGTGGAGGATGGGACAAGGTCGTAAAAATTTACAGCGCATCAAAAGGGCTCTGTCTGAAAATTTTTGTCGGCCATAAGGGATGGATCACTTCTCTTGCTTTTTCACCCGCAGGAGACAGGATTGTATCGGGTTCGATGGATTTTACCGCCATTGTATGGGATGTGGGAAACGGCGATATTATATGCAAACTTAAAGGGCATAAGAACAACATTCGAGCTGTTGCATATTCAAATAACGGAAAGAAAATCGCCACGGCGTCATCGGATCATACAGCGAAGCTCTGGAACGCTGACAACGGTAAGCTTTTAAAGACATTCAAGGGACATATAGACTCCCTGACGGCCGTTGACATCTCGCCCGATGGAAATTACGTCGCAACGGGAGCAAGAGACCAGAAGGTGATGATATGGGACACCTCAACAGGGAAGCTCGTAAAAGAGTTATACGGGCATAAATTCCCGGTGCTTTGCCTCAGGTATTCACCCGAGGGCGACAAGCTCATATCAGGTGACGGAAACGGTGAAATTTTCATCTGGAACACAGACACATGGAGTTTCGACAAGGTCAAGTGGAACGCGAAAGCCGTCATGTCACTGGACATATCCGAGGACGGGACGAAATTCATAACGGGAGATGCAAAGCACAACGTCAGGCTCTGGAAAGTTGAGAGCGGAGCATTAATTGCAATTATGAAAGGTCATACCAAGAATGTGGAATCTGTCAGTATTTCCGAGGACGGTAAATGGGTAGCTTCGGGCTCTGAGGATAAGACAATTAAATTGTGGGAATTACCATGAACGGAAGGCAGTTGCAAGAGCTTACAGAAAGTGAGTTCGACTGATTAAGAAGATACGGGGAAGAACAAGAAACAGAACCATACAACCTTCCAGGGAAGAAGAATGAAATATTAAGAAATATTAAAAAGTTGTTAACAATTTGTTAACAACATGTTACATAAACTCGGCTATAATATTAATAGTCATTATGAAATATTTTGAGGAGGTACAAACATGAAAAAAATTCTACTCTGGGTAATGGTAATAGCTTTCGTTTTTTCCGTTGCCACCGCAATATATGCGGGAACAGCCGATCCTAATGCAAAGACAGGCGTAACACCAACTCGTACTCTCGATTACATACATCTGGGAGCACAGGCGATTAGACAGGAATTCGTCTGGGACGAAGCCTCTGGAACTTTTCAAACAGTAAATCTCTATTCCATAGGAGAGGTTGACGACTTTATAGCGGAAAGAGAACAGGTTCTCCAATATGGAGCGGAGGGAGACGGAGAAATAATTGGAGACGCGGCCGATTATACATATTGGGATGGAACCCAGTGGGTAACTCTCGACAATATCACCCGTTATGAAGGGTATGACGAAAGAGCAGAGGCCATTGTAACACGCTATGACCTGACATACTGGACTCAGTCAACATCCTATTATGAGTCTGTTACAGGCTATCAGACCCTCTACGGTACTTCTTATGCTACCAGAGTTGTAAGACACGACCCCTACTATTATACTTACACCTCTGCCTATTTGTATCCAACCGGAAGCGTTGCCCAGATCGGAACATTCTCAGTAGTTACGAATGTTCCCGACTCATTTGATCCCGTTTTGGAAGTGGACCTCGCAAACGGATGGAATGTAACTGTTAATTCACATTACACCGTATGGGGACATGAAGTACAAATTACTTCACCCAACGGAGAGACCTCATATGTCTATGGCGATCCCCACCTCTTGCAGGCAGGCGGAACTCAACAGCAGGAATTAGCTGCAATCGGTAATTATGTCTTCGATCTCGGCGGATATACGCTGGATCTGTCCTGTATGGAATCAAACGCCGGATTCTCACTGGTCACCGACTTCACGATTACCGGACCCAACGATTATTCAATGTCATACGGTCGTAACGGAGAGGTTAAAATAGAAGGTGGAACCAACTAAAAGATAATTTATACATAAATATACACATAAATAAATAGAGGTGGACTTTCCGCCTCTATTTATTTTTAACTTTTTTTTTGTGATAAGTAAGTGGTTTTTCAACGCAGAGATCGCAGAGCCCGCAGAGGATAACGGAGACCGGATGCCATCCTAAATCCCCACACAAGCGGGAGGAAGATATATTCTCCACCTTCCCATTTCCCAATTTGCAAACGGGCAATTGAGTCAAGATGTTGAATCCAACTGCTCATCGATTATTTTCAATAACCAATCCTTGTCAGTTTTTGCGATTTCAAGAAATGCCTTCGCCGCATCAGGATCAAATTGAGTCCCGATCTTTTTCTCAATCTCCTCCAGGGCGACTTCGACAGGAAGTGCTTTTCTGTATGGCCTATTCGAAGTCATAGCGTCAAATGTATCTGCAACCGCAATAATCCTTGAAGCAAGAGGTATTTTATCTTTCTTAAGCCCCCCGGGATATCCCTTGCCGTCATAACTCTCGTGGTGATGGTACATATAAGGAACCATCTCGCTGAATTCATCGACGGGTTCCATTATCTTCGCCCCATACACCGGGTGCTGTTTCATTATCCCGAATTCTTCCGATGTAAGTCTGCCGGGCTTGTTAAGAACAGACTCCCGCACCTCAATTTTTCCAATATCGTGAAGCAGGGAGGCATACTCAATCTTTCGTACCTCATCTTCATTCAGCCCCATTTTCTCAGCAATTTTAACCGAATACTCCGTCACCCTGTCGGAATGACCACGTGTATAAGGATCCCGTGCCTCAATCGCATTTGCCAGCGCCTTAATTGATGAGACGAAAAGCCTCTCTTTGGCGGCATTTGCAATTTTCAGACTTTCAATATATTCCTTCAGACTTTTTACCATCTTGTTCATTGAATGCTCCAGGACTGAAACCTCATAAGTCCTGGTTTCGACGGTAATTTCAAAATCAAGGTTTCCATCCTCAATCTTTTTTGCATCTCTTGCCAGTTCGCTGAGAGGCCTGGAAATTGATTTTGACAGAAGGATAATGATGATCAACAGAATGAGCAGTCCGATTGCCCCTATGGCGATATTCCTGTGTTGAAGTTGGTATATATTTTGCATGATTTCATCGTGGGGATATACAATCCCAATTGAGAAATCTGCAAATTCAATCGGGTGAAATACGATCCAGGAGTCTTTATTGAGATGCGGATCCGATCCTCTTGCCACTCCCGATTTTCCCGATGTCATTTTCTTTGCAAGGTTATTGTCATAATCGAAAAGATTTCCCTTTAGTGTCAGAATCTTGTTGGGAAAGGACAGGAAGTAGCCCTTCTTGCTTATGATAAAAACATAGCCTGTTTCAAGTATCTTTATCTTGTTTATGTCGTCCGTCAACTTTTCAAGAGAAATATCAGAAGTGGCAATACCTGCAAATTTACCGTCACTGTAAAACGGGGCGGAATATGTGGTCATCATCACATTTCCCCCGCCCTCATCATAATAAGGTTCCGACCACATAGCCTTTCCCTTTTCCTTTGGAATTTCATACCATTCCTTTTCAAAATAATTATATCGGGAGGTTGCAAGCTGAGAAAACTCAACTTTTCCATTTTTATGATAATAATAAGGCGCATAGCTTTCTTTATTTAAATTAAATGCATGAGGCTCAAAAGCGATACAGGCACCATATATGTTATCATTCTTTTTCACAACCTCTTTGAGATAATTGTCAATGTCTTTGTCTTTGACATTATTTATAGTTTCAAATTTAATTGCTGTCATTTTTGGAATATTTGACGCTCTGAGGAATTCCTGTTCAAACCGGCTGGAGAGAACATCTGCTGTGATACCTGCATTTTCCTTCAGGTTATCAATCACATGCTGCCTGTCTATATCGAAATTTACATACATCATAAGGGCAAAAACAATCGCAGTTGTCCCCCATACCCAGAAAAACATTTTTGATTGAAGTGAAGGTTTCATTATATTTTAGCTCCATACTTTCAATTCTATATTAAGTATTAAGTTTTTGGGCGATGATGTTTTTCCTGTTCGTTGGCTGTGGATAGATGATATTATAGACAAAAATAAAAATATCCAGTCCTCTTTTATTTTGTATGAAAGCAGGTGTTAAGACTATGCCGATTGCTCCCTGCTACATAAAAAACATAAGGGATCTGAATAAATATTATTAAAAATATTATATACAGGAGTTACACATTTTAGGATGGAATGACTTGAAATCGTCATCCTGAACTTGTTTCAGGATCTATTAAAAAAACCATGTCATTTTTAGATTCCAAAACAAATTCGGAATGACTTTTGCATAAGTCCCATTACGTACTTCCCCCGGAACCTCCACCTGCGCCTCCGGCCGCTCCTGCTGCCCCCGAAGCTCCTCCGACTCCTCCTGCTGCGGCGGATGCGCTTCCAATTGCTCCCACGATTCCTGAAACACTCGCCCCGGCATTGCCCTGTCCTGCCACCATTGCTTCAGAAGAGATATTTGCCGAATCGGAATGACTCACAGGGGAGACTCCTCCAGAAGTTCCTCCTCCGGATCCTCCACCGGTAGATGCTGCCGCCGTGCCACCTGTCGATGCGCCGCCATGAGCAGATGCGGCAACGCCGCTGTATGCGCCGCAAACAGCGGTACTGGGTTCGATTTTACCACCTGCCATAATCTAATAAACCTCCTCAAAAAACCTTTCTACTATATAGCAGAAAAATTTTACATCTTTTCATGCTTATTGTATCATACAACAACCGGTTCATTCCATTGATTTAGTGTGAAATATGTTAACACTTTATTAAATATGTTAACTTTTTGTTAATTATGACTTGCTCATATGTTGTTTCGTAATTATTCACTGCAGAGGGCGGTAGAGTAGAGAGGGGGGACTTCCCTCCTCTCTACTCTACCGGTAAAAAAATACCTTTCACTTTCCCTTGGGCTTGTATGCTTTGGGATACACCAATATCTTTATACGCCTATCCTGAGAAGGTGACACGATTTTCATTTCGGTAATATAATCGATAAATACAGCCCGAGCCTGACTGCCAAAAATAGCATCCGTGGAATCTTTGAAATTATAACCGTCACCGCCGAGGTAAGTAAAGTTAAGAGTGGCAGTTCGATATTTCCTGTCCTTTTCCAGGGGTTTACCGTTCACCATGATGTCACTTGTCCGACTGCCCCTGGGCTTACTGAAATCAATTGAGTAGGTAAGCCCGGAAACCTGGGGAGCATGATGGGTCCGCCAGGCGCAGCCACTTTCTAATGCTCTTTTCAGGTTTCTTCCCGAAAGTTCCATGGTTACAAGGGAGTCCTGGTAGGGAAATACTTTAAATGCATCCTCTACAGTTATATTTCCCTTATTAATCTCGTCTTTGATGGCGCCCTGGTTGATAATCACCACATCAGCTCCGGTCTTTCTACGAAAACTATCGCAAAGCAAACTGCCAAGATCTACATCAGCATATCCCTCACCCCATTCACGGCTAAGCTTGGTAGTTGCTTTTGCAATAACCTTTTTCATTATATGTTCAATTCTAATCTCGTATTTTTCAATGATTTTTTGCACTTCCGGGTCAGGTTTCAGCTCTTCTGTCAAAACCAGAAATCTTTCATTTTCCCTGGTGTAGGATTTAATCTTTTTGGTTTTGGGATCGATTTTGAGAACTAATTTTCCAAGGTACCTGCTTCTGGAACCAGCCTGAACAATAAGGGTGTTCCGGACTTTCATTGTATCCATGATTTCTGTAAGGCACTGCCCCCCAATTATCACATCAATTTCTGGAACACACTTCGCCAATTTATCATCTCTCCACCGAGCCAATTGGGAGATGACGATAATAATTTCGGCACCCTCTTTTTTCATCTCAGGTATATATTTCTTAGCTGTTTTAATAGGACTCAGGATTTTAAGACCTTCTACATTTTCCGGTAGAGTTACCTTGAAAGTTCTTGGAGTAGCAAGTCCGAGGATGCCCACTTTTATATTGCCAACTTCCTTGATTATATAAGGCTTCACATCGAATATTCGTTTATCGGGAAATTTTTTATAGACAATATTTGCACTGATTACGGGGAAATTTGCCATCTGAATCAATTTTTCCAATCCTGACTGCTTGAAATCAAAGTCATGGTTGCCAATTGTCATTGCATCATAATTCAGGCAATTCATAACCTCGATGACCGATCTGCCTTTGAACAGGTTGGAAATGGAAGTGCCGCTGAAAGTGTCTCCCCCGTCAAGTAAGAGAACTTTGTCGGGGTATTCCTTTCGGATCTGGGAAATTAAGGTAGCGATATATGCTAACCCCCCGATACGCTTAGGATCCTCATTGTCTTTCGTATATATATCGGAAGGCTTCAAATGACCATGTATATCATTTGTATGAACAATAACCAGGGTTTGATCTTGTTCTACGCGCGGTTCCCTTGAACACGAGATTGAAAATAACATCACAACTATCCACATTAATGCCGCCAAAACTCTCGTTCCTGAAGTTCCTATGACCACGATCTTTTTTACCTGTCCCATTATTTCCTCCTGTATAACCGTTCAACATCCTGAAAGGCGAAATGTCTGACCTATTAATTTGGGTGCATTTACTTTTTGTCAAAGGTTCAAGCGTAATTATTCAGTCTCCCAAGGCTTCTTGTCCTTCTGAGCGAATCAAGAAAGACTTGAGTATGTCATTCTGAGCGGATCACGAATGAATTACTTGACTCCGATGATTTTCTCAAAGACGCGATTATCTTGTGTCCAGGGATTTACACAGCGAAGAATCTCTTGAACCTATGCTTGAAGGAGATCGTTGCCACAGAAGAGATCCTTCGCTGATTAATACATCGGAGGTAAGTAAAATCCGTTCTTACCAAAGCTTATCCAATAAATTAAGAGATCGTATTCCGCTCAGGATGACATGGCGGTGGGATCTGAATAGCAATAAATATTTTTGACAGGAAACATGTGCACCCTATTAATTTTCGGTATCTTCCTATACATCTACATCCTTACGACATAAAAATCACTTATTCCTCCTAAATTTATCGAATAAAGATTGATTGATATTCAATTTTATGTCAAGCATGGCAAACGAGAAAAGGGTCGCAAACTAACTAAAATGTTTTTTAAAATTGTCTTGACAATGGGGTCCACTTTACTTTTTTTCTCGAAAATAATCTCTTGTGATTTGGGCGGCGGGACGCCGTCCCCACCATTATAGCAATGTTGGTAGCTGCGGCGTCTCGCCGCAGTATAGAAACAACCTCAAATTGTTAAAAAAATCCACAAGCAAAAAGTTTCTGGAGGGGATTTCTTTTTAAAATGGAATATCACATAAAGAAAATCGGTTATTCAGGAGAAACTTATGAACAAAAAAAAGCAAAAGAACAAAAAGGTCAAATTCCTATCTCTTTCCGTTTGTGGTTTCAAATCCATTGCAGATAAACAAACAATAGAAATTCGTCCTTTGACAATACTTGCCGGCGCAAATAGCTCCGGTAAGTCAAGTATAATGCAGCCACTTCTTTTAATGAAACAAACGCTTGAAGCGCAATACGATCCGGGGGTATTTCTCCTTGATGGCCCAAATGTCCATTTTTCATTAGGAGATCAATTATTATGGAAAGGTCCGGATGAACACAGAACGACTGAGTTTACTGTTGAGCTTGAGTTCGATAAGATTTTAGTTAGAATGAAGTATGTCAAAGCAGAAAAAGAAATTGATATCGCTGAAATGGCATACAAGTTTGGAGATAACGAAGAGCAGTTATTCACCAAGGGAATGACACATGATGAGATAAAGGAAAAAATACCGGATCTTTTTGATAGCATTTACGAGGAATTTGGCAAACTGGAAGAATTAAATTTTGAGGTTGTTAGAAAACGATGTTTCCGCGAAATTCATATTCATTCAAGTGGAGAATTTAGCTTTGCTATTTATACGTTTTCTCCTGGCAGTTTCCTTGTAGATCTCTTACTTAATCTTATTCATCTTCCCGGCCTTCGCGGAAATCCGGAACGAACATGCAAAAAGATTGCACTTGGCAAATATTTTCCGGGGACTTTTCAAAACTACGTGGCAAGTGTTATAGATCACTGGAAGGAAGACAGCCCAGATAAGCTAGAGTTGCTGGGAAAGAATCTTCAAAAGCTTGGCCTGACATGGAAAATTGATTCCAGAGACATTGATGATACACAGATTGGACTCTATGTAGGTCGCCTTCCTGTTGGAAGCATGAAAAAAGGATCCGGCGACATGGTCAGTATTGCGGATGTGGGGCTTGGTGTGTCCCAGACTCTGCCTGTAGTGTTAGCTTTAATGGTGGCAGAACCGGGGCAGATTGTCTATATCGAACAGCCTGAACTTCATTTGCATCCCGGAGCCCAGGTTGCCCTTGCACAGATAATTTCTGAAGCCTCCAAAAGAGGTGTTCGTGTAGTAATTGAAACGCACAGCCAGTATTTGCTCCTTGGTGTTCAAACGCTGGTGGCAGAAGGTAAGCTTAATCACAATTTAGTCAAGCTCCACTGGTTTACTCGCCGGAAGAATGGTTCAACCAAGGTGAGCAGTGTTGATCTTGATAAAAGCGGAGCTTATGGTGATTGGCCCGAAGATTTCAGCAATGTTGAATTAAAACTGGAAGAACGATATATAAATGCATTCGAAAAATCGCTGGAAATGGAGTAACTACATAAATGTCAAAGAAAAAATCCAGGCGAATTGTAATTGATGCCTGTATTGCCCGCTCTGCCGGGGGAGATAGAGCCAAAAAAGGACGTTCCATTCTATGCACGAGTTTTCTCTTAAAAGTATTAAAAATTTGTTACATAGCGATATTTACAGAAGAACTTTTTGAAGAATGGAGAAAACATAGAACAGATTTTGCCAGGAAATGGCAGAAAACAATGTTCTCAAAGAATAAGGCTAAAATTCTTGATAATTCAGAAGATCAACTTTTGCGCAATAGAATTAGATTAGAATGCGAAAGAAGAAAGCTGCCATTGGAAGAAGTGCTTAAGGATACTCACCTTGTTGAAGCGGCGATTAAAACGGACAAAACAATCGCTTCTTTAGATAATAAGGCAAGAAATAATTTTAGTAAAATGTCTCCAGGAATTGGGGAATTGAGATCAATATACTGGATAAATCCTGCCAATCCGGACGAGAATGTTATTCAATGGCTCGAATCGGGCTCAATCCCGGATGCAAATAGACTGTTGTGTAATTAATAAAGCTTCTTTTAACCTTTTAACTATGCCGGTGCCGGCATACTCATGCGTAAGGCGGGGATCCTCTGAAAACGAAAAGTAAAAATCTGACACCCATTAGAATATTTGTAAAAAGGTGCATTGACATCTTTTTATCGATATTTATTCTCATACTCATTTCCCCATTGCTGATCATAATGGCTATTGCGGTGAAGCTTGAATCAAAAGGGGCGGTATTTTATCTTCAGGAGCGAATCGGCAGGGGAGGAAAGCCCTTCACAATTTACAAGTTTCGAACAATGGTTGTTGATGCAGAGAAGAAAGGACTGGGATATGAGCTTGTAAAGGGAGACTCGCGTATTACAAAGGTAGGGGAGTTCCTTCGAAGGTGGAGCATTGACGAATTCCCGCAATTGATAAATGTGTTGAAGGGCGACATGAGCCTTGTTGGGCCGAGACCTACACTGGGATATCAGGTCGAGCAATATGACGACTTTCAAAGACGCCGTCTTGAAGTGAAACCCGGAATGACGGGGCTTGCAACTGTTATGGGGAGGAATCTTCTGACATGGAATGAAAGGATAGAGTATGATGTCCAATACATTGACAACTACTCCATAATCCTTGATTTCAAGATTATGCTGTGGACATTCTCAGCGATATTCCGGGGGACAGGAGTGTATGCCAATAACACCGATGTTTTCAAGATAAAGCCATCGGGGAAGACGGAAAAAGGAAAGCAGGAAACGGGGGACGGATAAGGAAAGCAGGATTTTTTCTCTAAGGAAATGAGGAAATAAGGAAAGGATAACGGAGGATGGAAAAAAGATGACGGAGGACGGAACTGTAGGAGGGACGTCTCGTCCCGATAAATGGAAAACGGAGGATGGAAATCAGAGGTTGGAGGTCGGAAGTCGGATGACAGATCCCATTTCCCACTTCCCGGTTCCCCTTTCCGGGTTCATGGAAGGACAGTCAAAAAATAAATTAACCTCGATGCTGAGAATGATGATAGTGATTCGCAGGATTGAGGAGACATTGAACGACCTTTTCGCAAGGGGAAAGCTCTTCGGGACGACACACCTCTGCGTGGGACAAGAGGCCGTCGCAGTGGGTGCATGCTATCCTCTACGAAAAGATGATCTTGTCGCCTCCACTCACCGGGGACATAGTCACGCCCTCGCCAAGGGTGTCAGTTTGCGCAAATTAATGGCGGAATTGCTTGGCAAGGATGAAGGACTCTGCAGGGGGAGAGGCGGAACCCAACATCTTTCCGATATCTCGGTGGGCTTCCTGGGGACTAACGGGATAACGGGAGGATTGATCCCTGTCGCCACAGGCGCGGCGTTGGCTTTCAAGATGAAAAAGCAGGATAATGTTGTTGTGTCTTTCTTCGGCGACGGCGCATCAAACACCGGTGTTTTTCACGAATCCATCAACTTCGCGTCAATAAAAAAACTCCCTGTTATTTATATCTGTGAAAATAATTTGTACGCAATGAGTATTCATGTGAAACGATCCACATCTGTCGAAAACATCGCCCAAAGGGCTTCAGCCTATTCAATTCCCGGCGTTATTGTCGATGGGATGGATCCCCTTGCTGTTGAGAAAGCTATGGTTGATGCGGTAAACCGGGCGAGAAAAGGCGAGGGACCCACGCTCATAGAGGCGAAGACATACCGATACCTGGGGCATTCGAAGTCGGATCGCAGGGTATATCGTACCAGGGAGGAGGAAAAATACTGGATGGACAGGGACGCCATTCAAAATCTCTCTTCTGCCCTGATCGAGAACAATGTCGCCGCTGACGAGGAAATTGAAGCTATTTTCAGGGATGCCGAGAATGAAGTAAAGTCTGCAGTCGATTGGGCTGTATCACTTCCGGACCCTTCTGTGGATGATGTAGCCTCAGGGTTGTTTCAAGAGAATAATGAATATGTATGAAAAATCTCATAACTATTTGCCACATAATTCGTAGAAAACACATAAGCTCCTTAATAAGTAATGTCGTTGTTTTAGGCTGGTCGGGAGACAGGACGGAAACCAAATATTGTGGAATTAATAATGGTCAAAAGTGTTAACTTTATATGAAACTCTGCGTCCTCTGCGGTGAATAATTATCTGTAAACAGCTTGAATGAAAAATGAAATAAAAAAAGAAAAGATTTCCCCGATAATCCTTTTGATAATGGCAATATGCGCCATTATTATTGTTGTTGTTTGCGCATTTCTACGTCATAAATACATCGCTCTCTTTCTTAATGTCGGCACTGTAAATTGGTCCGCGATAAAGATTTTTAGCGGCATAGCCCATCAGAAAATAATGCTTATCCAAATACTGAAGTACCTCTTCAAACAATTCTTTCTCGGATATATTCTAAGCTCGCTACCCCTGCTGATTTCGATCTTCCTCATTTTATTTATACTTAAACAGGTTTCGATGATAGAAAAATTCATTAGCACAACTCAGAAATGGCTTGTTGAGAATAAAAAAACACTTTTAATTATCGGGGCTATTATTGCTGTAGTTTTAATGTTACTTGTGAATTTTATATATATGGCGGGAAGACCCGTCTCAACCGATGAATTTGCATATTACTTTCAAGGGGATCTCCTCAAATCATTCCGGTTATATGTTGGCGAATCGGATCACCCGGAATTCTATCAATGTGAAAATATTGTATTCAAGGATGGGAAATGGTATGGAAAATACACTATAGGATTCCCACTTTTCCTTGCCATAGGCTTGTTAATCCGATTCCCGTGGATAGTCAATCCCCTTATATCGATAGCCACCCTGGCATTTATTTTCCTGATAACCCGTCTGTTATTTAACGAAAAAGCGGCCTTTTTGAGTGTTTTCATCGCCATATTCTCGCCGTTTTTCTTCTTTAATGGAGCCGCGGCGTTTCAGCCCCATATGTCGCTGGCTTTCACGCTGCTTGGATCCGCATATTTTTATTTCAGGACAGTAGAGGATTGCAAGCTCCAATACCCGGTTTTGACGGCGATTTTTTTCACCCTGGGAACTCTTGTAAGACCAGTTGACGCCGCAATATGGGGAGTGTCTTTTTTCTTGCTTTCCATATATTTTCTTGTAACAAGGAAAGATAGGTGGGTGCTTCTCAAGCGATTTATTATTATCCTCATTGCATCCGTTGCCGGCGTGTTTGTCATACTCTCGATAAACAGGGCGCAGACTGGAGAATACCTGAAGTTTGCATTCCACAGTTACCAAGGTAATGAAGTCTGGGGAATGTCAGCTTATGGTCACAATATCTTCAAGGGAACCTGGAATATTGCATACAGCCTGACAAGGATGATGGCTTGGAGTATTCCTCTTTTTCTGGAGTTTGCTCTCCTGTCTTTTCTGTGCAAAAGCAGAAAAAGATCCATTTTTCTCTGGCTGATATTCCTGTTTTTTATTGCATTCTTTTTTGGGTGGTATGCCCTGGGACATTTTGAATACGGTCCCCGGTATCTCTTCACGGGATTTGTCTTTTTAATCCCTGCTTCAGCGGCGGGTTTGTCATGGTTTCTTGACCGTTTAAACGAAAAACTTCGTTTAAAGGTTTCTTCGGTTTTTTCATATGTCTTTGTTTTGAGCGTTTTTTGTATCACTTGTGTGTTTCCGTTGTTCTTCCCGGTTTTCAAGGCGCAGGTACATGAAAACACATGGGTGAAATTTTTCAAAACCACGGAAAGAATGCAGAGAGAGTCAGGGAAAAAGATTGTCGTATTTATTGCAAACGCTGCAGATAACAAGGTGAACAGCGGCACGAGAAACCTGTATCCTATGAATAGCAACCCGGTTGTGTATATGCTTTTCCTTGAGCCTGAGAAGGACTGGGATGTAATAAAAGAAAAATACCCGGACAGGATACCCTACATCACTTTTTTTGACCCGGGAAAAAGGATTTTCACTTTTGAGCGTTTCTCTGAACTTGATTCGATTGATCCCGAATCGATGTCGCGGTATTACTTGTTTGCCGGATTGACTTACCGATTTGGTGTTGAGGATTCAAAAGCGGCGGAGAGGGTGTGGAACGAATCATTCCGTCTGAATAATAAAAATGTGGGAGCACTTATTAACCTGGGAAATATGTTTATGGAGGACGGCGATCTTGATAAATCTATCCCGTACTGGGAAAAAGTGATAGAGATAGATCCCGACATGAATTTCGCATATTTCTTCCTTGGGCAGGTTTATCAATTTAAGAAGGATAATGAAAAAGCTTTTAAATATTACGACAAGTATCTAAAGCGGGTTAAAAGCGGCCCCGATTATGAAAAGGCGGTTGAGAGGATGATGCACTATCAAAAATTCGGCAAATTCCCCGATTGAGGTTGATTATCCACCGCAGATATTATTTTTCACCGCAAAAGCCTGCCCTGAACTCGTTTCAGGGACCACGGAGGAATTCGGAAAACTGACAAAGCAGCCCGAATCTGTAGGAGGGATGTCCTCATCCCGATAAACGGGTTGTACATGTTTTTTTCACCGCAGAGGACTTCAGCGGTTTTGAAGTTTCAGATGACTAGCTCGGTTAAGTATAGTTTGAAAAATTTCTTTGCGGGAATCTTTGCGCTCTTTGCTTCTTTGCGGTTTATCAAGAAAAACACCACTTTCCTCTAAATCCAGCCACTTCAGCGGATTATCAATCAAAAAACAGGAATTTCATATATAAATGAATAATCACTGAAATCATAACCATGCAAAAGAATAACAACACAGAACAAAATAACCAGCCACAAAAGAAGGTCAACAATAAAGGAAAAAGATTCCTTTTTTCCGTTCTGAGAATAGTCATTACTGTCCTCATTGTATTCCCAATACTGTTTTTTATAAAATTGCCCTATATGTATCATTCCCCCGGTAGCTGCGAGGATACATCAAATTTCATAAAGATAAAAGGTGTGAAGAAATTCAACACGCATGGCAGGTTCTTCCTCACGACGGTCATATACGAGCGGGCAAATATCTTCCTTTTTCTTTACGGTAAAGTAAACCCCGAGGCTGAACTCACATATAAAAAAGACAAATCGAAGAAACACGATAAACAAAGAAATAATTATATGGTTCAGCAGATGGCTGACAGCAAGCTGAAGGCGAAGATAGCGGCATTCAGGACACTTGGTTATGAGGTAAAGATGAAAAAAGGTCCGGTGAGGGTTATGAATATAAAGTCATGGAGCAGGGCCAAAGGCATACTAAAAGTGGGGGATGCAATAATAGAGGCACAGGGAAAGCCTGTGAAGAATGAGGAGCAACTCATAGAAATTGTTAAGAATACCTCTGCCGACAAACCGGTGCAATTGACCGTTCTTCGAAATGAGGGAAAAGGCAAGAATGCAAAGGAAAAGGAAATGAAAGTAAATGTTCCCCTCATTGAAATAGACGGCGTTCCTAAAATAGGCATACAGATACTTGCCAAAATAGAAAGCGCAGACCTGCCTTTTGATGTAACAATAGAATCTTCCAATATTGTCGGCGCATCTGCCGGGATGATGTTTTCCCTTGAGATAATGAAGCGGGTGTCGGGAGTTGATCTCACTGGAGGTTACAGGATTGCGGGGACGGGAGCTGTTGATGAAGATGGAAATGTGATGAGCATAAAGGGAGTCAAGTACAAGGTGATGATATCGGAGAAGACAGGGTGCCGATATTTTCTTTGTCCCGAAAAGAACTTTGAAGATGCGAAAAAAGCGGCGAAAAATATAAAAGTACTTCCTGTAAAAAATTTAAAAGATGCCCTTGCTCATCTCGAAAAAATAAATCCGTCGGCAAATTTGGAAAAGTTCATCAAAAAAGATCAACCCGATTAAAGCTTTTAATTCAACGCAGAGATCGCAGAGAACTATTTCCCCTGGCAAAAAGCTGCAATACGGTAATTGCAGGATTCCAAATACAACTTAGGGATTAACTCTTCACCACAAAGACCACGAAAGTTAGTTAATTATGTCTTATAATCCTGATTTTTGTCCTGTTTGTCTTTTTCCAGTCGCCAAGTCTCTTCTTCAAAGCATGAACCTCAGAATTGGAGAATCTTTTTAATCCACTTAATTGCCTCCAGACATTTATTACCTTTACAACGTATGTCTGTGTCTGATGAAACGGTGGAATTCCGCCATATCTTCTTACCGCTCCGGGTCCTGCATTGTAGGCGGCAAGGGTAAGCTCATATCTCCTCTGCCTGGGATAGTTGTCGAAGCGAACAAGCTGTTTCTTTAAATACTTGACCGTTCCCCATATATTGTTATCTATATCGAATGAGTTGTATATTTTCATTCCCCTTGCCGTGCCCGGCATCAACTGTCCCAGCCCCTGCGCTCCCGATCTGCTTACCGCCTGTGGCTTGAATGTTGACTCCACAGCTATAACCGCCGCTACAACCCGGTCGTCATCCATCTTGTGAAGATAGCTGTAATATATTATCGCCTTTGATATTTTTTCGGCGGTTTTGTCATCTATAGAGGAATTGTAATGCTTGACCACATTTTTAAAATGCTCTATTCTCTTTTTGTTATAAACTTCTTCAAATTTATGTGGATATTTGTTTGCCCCGAATGCGGGAGATATAAGAAAATATAATATAAACAAGAAAACCAGCGGTATGTGTTGGATTTTTTTAAGTGTATTCATTTTTCATCCCCTCTGAAAAAACGTATTAGACATTATAACTCTATTCTGAAATCATGTCAATTAACCGGAAAAAATGGATAATGGAGAACGGAGGACAGATAAAGGAGAACGGCTCCCATATCTCGCCTCCCGTTTCCCCATTCCAGGATAAGGGACGCAGTGACGCGTCCCTTATGATTTTGTATAGTAGTTGTGAATTATATTGGATTAATTTGTAATCGAGTGAACTATAGTATCCAATGCGCCGCATATGAATATATCGGTTGCGCTGGAACCGGTCACTCCAGCCAGATTCTTGACTGTAATAGTCGCAAAAGGTGTAGCGCCGGGGCTGATTCTTTGTAAGGTAGTGCCGTTATAGAAGAATATGGATCCAGTATTTCCGACCATAAACACATTGGTGGCTGATGATCCCCATACACTCTCAAACCCCGTACCTGCGACTGCCTGTACGGTTCTGGTCCAGCTAGTGCCGCCGTTCTGGGATATATAAAGTACACCATGAGTTGCGGCATCATCTCCGACAACAAAGACATTATTTGCATCCGACGCCCAGACGTCTTTCAGATCATCGGTAGCGGTGACTCCTGTGCTGGTATCAGCCCATGATCCTGCTGCCCATGCTCCACCTGCGTATTTCCAGAGGTCGGCATTTTCTCCGACTGCGTAGACAGAGTTGCTTGCTCCTGCGCAATAGACACTATTTAGTTGGTTAGCGCCTCCGCCTGTAGGAACAATTTGACCTGCCCATGCCGCGCCATTGTTGCGGTTGATATTTCCTGCCGCGCCGACTGCATAGATATTAGTCGCGTTATATCCGTGGACACCGAACCAATCGATTGCTCCAATACCGCCTCCGCCGGAGCCGTTGTCAGCCCAGTTCACTCCAGCATATCGTCTTGAGCTTCCACCGTCTCCAACAGCATAGACATCTGACGATGTTCTTGCCCATACGGAGTTCAAAGCGGCTGCTCCGGGTACTCCGCCTGCGGCGTATTGAACCCATGTCGTGCCACCGTTTGTAGTGGAGAGGATAAGGGGTCTTCCTCCTACAACCTCACCAACTGCGAAAACGTTATTGGCATCAACCGCTGATATGTCATTAAGCTGAGTCCAAACATGGTTTGGCTGGGCTACATTTTGAACCCAGGTTATGCCGTCAGAGGAAGTAATAACTATTCCATTGGCATTTGTTTCATCGCCTGCCAATCCACCGGAACATAATAATACTGGGCCCGTTGCATAGCAGAAAGCTGAATATAGAGGTTGTTGTCCGGTGTTGGCGCTGGTACGATCCGCCCAGTCTGCGCCTGTTCCAAGAGGTGAATGGACAACTGTGGCGTTTCCACCGACCAGGTCTCCGCAGGCTATAGCATGTGTTCCGGCGGGTAAGATCCCAACTGATCTTAATGTGGTGTTTGGAATGACGGCATCGTTTGTCTGATTCGCCCAATCTGCTCCGGTTCCAAGTGCGGAATATATAACTGTTGCTCTAAATACTCCAGCGGCACCTTCTGAAGGAGCGCCTACGGCAAATACCTTCGTTCCGCCGTCTGCCCCACAGACATCCGTAAGACTTACATTGAGGGCTGCCGGACCCGCAGCATAGTCGTTGGGTGGGACTTGTCCTGCCCAGTCGGAACCGTCTCCAACGGCGGAGTATAGAATTGTTGACTGTGCTCCCACTGCGTCTCCAACTGCAAATACCTTTGCTCCGTTGGCGGGAACCCATACGCCGTTCAGGTGGGCATTTGGAGCGGCGGCGGATTGATTCGCCCAGTCACTGCCGTCTCCAAGAGCGGAGTATAGAATTGTTCCGTTCACTCCGCCGGAATTTCCGACAATAAAAACATTCGTGGCGGCGCCGTCATGCGCGCCATAGACATCATTCAAATTGACATTTGGAATTCCCGTAACCTGTCTTGCCCAGTTTTGGCCAAAGTCGCTTGAGAAAAATATTATTCCGGAACCTCCGTTAGCTTCTCCGACAATAAACCAGTTCTTTCCTGTAGAAGATCCCCATACGGAGTTCAATGTCGCATTAAGTCCTGAATTGATTCTTTGAGTTGTTGCACCGGACTTCCGGTATATCATTCCATGTTCTCCTACCGAAATGGTGATGTTTCCAGCGATATAGGATCCTTTTGCCCTAAAATCTCCCTGGGGTTTCGGATTCTGCCATTCCCATCCGCTGATACCCGGTACAGGCACCGGTCCCGGTGAAGATGTGGGAGTCGGGGTTGGAGTTGTCGTCCCCGTGGGCGATGGTGTTGGTGAAACTGTTGTTGTAGGTGATGGTGAAACTGTTGTTGTAGGTGATGGTGTAGGTGTGGTTGTGGGAGTCGGGCTTGTGCCGGGGGTTATTACTGTTTCATTCGATGGAACCTCGGTTGTTAAGCCCGAATTCACTGTAACAGCGATATTCGTTGTTTGATAACCCGACTTTAAAATCGAAAGAGTCCATGTACCAATAGGTACATTTGCAATTGAGAACTGCCCAAGCTGATCGGAAGTGGATGAATAAACTTCCTTTCCCGTAGTGGAAGTATCAATTGAGCATGTAGCGCTCTGAACAGGTAATCCATTCTGATCGGTAACCGTTCCTGAAACTGTTCCCGTTTCTCCTCCTCCTCCATCGCCACCGGAGCTACTGCCACATCCCATTGGAATGAACATGGCGACAATAAATATGGCAATGACAAGCCAGAAGAGTAAAAGTGTTGTCCTTTTCTTCATTAACTCCCCTCCTTATAAACTATAACTTATAAACTACACTATATATTGTACTATTCTGAATACAATAATAATTTCCTATTAGAAAAAATTGGAAATTTGAATGGTTACCGTTCAGCCCCTGTGTTTTTTTTACCACAGAAAACACAGAGATAAATCGAAAAATTCTCTGCGCCTGCGCCGAACTTGTTTCAGGGACGTCCCTACAGATTCGGGCTGCTTTATCCGTTTTTCGAATATCTCTGTGGTCTTTGTGGTGAATAGTAGCCAAGATTATATAAAAAGAGAGGAGCTTACTTGCTCCTCTCTTAGAGATAAATCATTTTATATCATGATCACCGCGTAATCGAATGTACTATAGTATCCAACGCGCCGCATATGAATATATCGGTTGCGCTTGTGCCGGTCACTCCAGATAGATCCTTGGTTGTAATAGTCGCAAAAGGTGTAGCGCCGGGGCTTATCTTTTGTAAGGTAGTGCCGTTATAGAAGAATATGGCTCCATTATTCCCGACCATAAATACATTGGTGGCTGATGAACCCCATACACTCTCAAACTGCGTATTTGCGTCCGCCACTACGGTTCTGGCCCAGCTAGTACCGCCGTTCTGGCTTATATAAAGTACACCATGAGTTGCGGCATCATCTCCGACAACAAATACATTGTTTGCATCCCACGCCCAGACTTCTTTCAGAGCGTCGGTTGCAATAACTCCTGTGCTGGTATCAACCCATGATCCTGCCGCCCATGCTCCGCCTGTGTATTTCCAGAGGTCGGCACCTTCTCCGACTGCATATACACAGTTGCTTGCACCTGCGCAATAGACATGATTGAGTTGATTTGCGCCTCCACCTGTAGGAACAATCTGACCTTCCCACGCGGCGCCGTTGTTGCGATTGATATTACCTGCCGCACCAACTGCGTATATAGAAGTTGCATTATATCCGTGGACACCAAACCAGTTGATTGCTCCAATACCGCCTCCGCCGGAGCCGTTGTCAGCCCAGTTCACTCCAGCATAGCGTCTCGAGCTTCCACCATCTCCAACAGCATAGACATCGGTTGCGGTTCTTGCCCATACGTCGTGCAACGTGGTGCCTCCGGGTGCTCCACCTGCGGCATATTGAACCCATGTCGTGCCACCATTTGCAGTGGAGAGGATAATGGGTCTTCCTCCCACAACTGCACCAACTACGAAAACATTATTTGCATCAGCCGCTGATATGTCATTAACCTGTGTCCATAGGTGGTTAGGTTGGGCGATATTTTGCACCCAGTTTATACCATCGCCGGAAGATAGTTGTATGCCATTCTGATTCCCTTCGGCTCCTCCGTTTCCACCAACGATAATTAAGACAGGGCCGGTTGCATAGCAGAATGCCCCATATAGGGTTTGCTGTCCGGTATTGGCGCTGGTACGATTCGCCCAGTCTGCACCTGTTCCAAGAGGTGAATGGATAACCGCAGCGTTTCCACCAACCAGATCACCACAGGCAATAGCATTTGTTCCGGCGGGTAAGATCCCTACCGAATATAATATGGCGTTTGGAATGACAGCTGAGTTTGTCTGATTCGCCCAATCCGCTCCGGTTCCAAGGGCGGAATATATAACTGTGCCTCTATCTACTCCAGCGGCACCTTCTGAAGGAGCGCCTACGGCAAATACCTTCGTTCCGTCATCTGCTCCACAAACATCCCAAAGACTTATATTGAGGGCTGCAGGACCTGCAGCATAGTCGTTGGGTGGGACTTGTGCTGCCCAGTCTGCTCCGGTTCCAAGGGCGGAGTATAAAATTGTTGACTGTGCTCCTACTGCGTCTCCAACTGCAAATACCTTTGTTCCATTGGCGGGAACCCATACGCCGTTCAAGTTGGCATTGGGAGCTGAAGCTGATTGATCCGCCCAGTCACTGCCGTCTCCAAGAGCGGAGTAAAGGATTGTTCCATTGGCTCCAACGATATTTCCAACAATGAAAACATTCGTGGCGGCGCCGTCATGTGCGCCATAGACATCGTTCAAATTTGCATTGGGGATACCCACAGTCTGCCTTGTCCAGGTCAGACCGAAGTCGGTTGAGAAAAGGACTACTCCGGTTCCTCCGACTGCATCTCCGACGATGAACCAGTTTTGCCCTGTAGAAGATCCCCATACGGCGTTAAATGACACATCAATGCCTGAATTGATTTTTTCCCTCGTGCCTTCGACACCCCGGTATATCATTCCATGTTCTCCCACAAGAATCTCTATACCGCCGGCGACATAGAATCCCTTACCCCTGTAATCTCCCTGGGGCTTCGGATTCTGCCATTCCCATCCGCTGATACCGGGTACCGGTCCCGGAGGTGTGGATGTGGGAGATGGGGTGGGGGTTGTCGTCCCAGTGGGTTGTGGCGTGGGTGTAACAGTTGTTGTAGGTGATGGTGTGGGTGTGGTTGTGGGAGTCGGGCTTGTTCCCGGAGTTATCACTGTCTCATCCGATGGAAGCTCGGTTGTTGAACCCGAGTTCACTGTAACAGCGATATTCGTTGTCTGATATCCCGACTTTGTAATTGAAAGAGTCCATGTACCAATAGGTACATTTGCAATTGTGAACATACCAAGTTGATCGGAAGTGGATGAATAAACTTCCTTCCCTGTAGTGGAAGTATCAATTGAGCATGTGGCGTCCTGAACCGGTAGTCCGTTCTGATCGGTAACCGTTCCGGAAACTGTTCCCGTTTCTCCTCCTCCGTCACCACCGGAGCTGCCGCCGCATCCCATTGGAATGAACATGGCGACAATAAATATGGCAATGACAAGCCAGAAGAGTAAAAGTGGAATCCTTTTTTTCATTATTTATCCTCCCTTTATTGCATAATATATTCTCCCTTTATAATGTAATTCTTAATGTATCAACAATTTCCTATCTGAGCAAATTATAAATTTGAATGAAATAAGTTGTTATTAGCTTCAGAAAGTTCGGAGATAAAAAGAGAGGAGCTAATTTGCTCCTCTCTTGAAGATAGACCGTTTTTATACAATGATCACTGTGTAATCGAATGTACTATAGTATCAAACGCTCCCGTCAGGAATAGATCGGTCGCGCTGGATCCGGTTATTCCAAACAGATCCTTGGTTGTAATAGGTGCGGCTATTGAGCCGTGGCTGATTTGTGTTAGATTGAAACCGTCATAGTAGAATATGGAGCCATTATCGCCGACTACGAACACATTAAAGCTAGATGTGCCCCATATACTCTTAAATTCCGTGTTTGCGCCCGCCTGTACGGTTCTGGCCCAGACTGCGCCACCGCCCTCGGACACATAAAACACACCATGAGTTGCGGCGTCATCTCCAACAACAAATACATTACTTGAATCCGATGCCCAGACGTCTTTCAGATCATCAGTACCTGTAATTCCTGCGCTGATATCAGCCCATGATCCTACGACCCATGCTCCACCTGTGTATCTCCAGAGGTCGGCGTCTTCCCCGACAGCATAGACAGAGTCTGCAGCGCCTCCACAATAGACACCGTTAAGCTGTTTTGCTCCTCCGCCTACGGCAACCTGGCCTTCCCATGCGCCGTTGTAGCGGTTGATATTACCTGCCGCGCCGACAGCGTATATTGAAGTTGCATTATATCCGTGGACACCAAACCAGTCGATTGCTCCAATGTTACCTCCGCCTGCGCCGGAGCCGTTGTCTGCCCAGTTCACTCCTTCATAGCGTCTCGAGCTTCCACCGTCTCCAACAGCATAGACATCGGTCGATGTTCTTGCCCATACGGAGTTCAATGCGGCTGCTCCGGGTACTCCGCCTGCGGCGTATTGAGTCCAGAGTGTGCCACCATTTGCAGTTGAGAGGATTAATGGTCTTCCTCCCACAACCTCACCGACTGCAAAGACATTATTTGCATCAGCCGCTGATATATCATTGGCTTGTGTCCATCGATGGTTAGGCTGGGCGATATTTTGCACCCAGGTTATACCGTCATTAGCTTCAGAACTGAGGATAATGCCATTTTCCATGGTATAGTTTCCTCCGTCTCCACCAAAACACAGTAATTTGTTACCACAATGTGTGGCCATTAGATTCTGCCCGGATAGGGCTCCGACTGAACGATCAGCCCAGTTGGCGCCATCACCCGCTGCACAATGAATCAGGGTGCCAATTCCACCCAGCGAGTTACCGCCTGCAATAGCGTGGGTTCCTGCGGGAAGCATGGAAACAGAATTGTAAGTGGTATTAATTAAGCCGACACCAGCTCCACCAATGTTTTTAGATTGGTTAGTCCAAAGACCGCCTTCATTGATAGTATAGATTATTGTTCCTCCCTGTCCAGCATCTACAATAGAAGGTGCTCCAACTATAAACACTTTTGATCCATCAAGATTTCCACCGACATCCATGAAATTTGCATTGATGAGTGCCGGAATGCCCGGAACCGCCAAGTCAAGGGGTGGATTTTGTCTTGTCCAGTTTGTGCCCTGGTTGTTGGAGTATAGAATAACTCCTTTGGCTGTCTCTACATTTCCAACAGCAAACACAACAGAAGCATCAGAATCAACCCATACGCCGTTCAGGATCGTGACAACGTTATTGGGCTTCGTTGATTGATCTACCCAGTCTGCCCCGGTTCCGAGAGCTGAAAACAGGATAGTCCCGTTTCCTCCGTCAGGTGCACCAACTACGAACACATTTGTTCCATCGTTGGCTCCATAGACATCCATAAGATTTCCATTGGGGATACCCGCAACCTGCCTTGCCCAGGTCTGACCTGAGTCGCTGGAGTATAGAATTACTCCACTGCCGGCATCAGTATCCCCGACAATAAACCATTTTGTTCCATCATTAGAACCCCATACGGAATTCAGGTTTACGTTGAGTCCGGAGTTTATCTTGGCCCATCCGGTCCCGGTTTTCCGTAGGATCATTCCTCCTTGTCCAACTATTATCCCGATATTGTTGGCAAAAAAAGCTCCACGGATCTGATAATCTGCCTGGGGTTTCGGATTCTGCAATTCCCATCCGCCGATACCGGGCACGGGTATAGGTCCCGGTCCCGGTGAAGTTGTGGGAGACGGGCTTGGAGTTACCGTCCCCGTGGGTTGTGGCGTGGGTGTAACAGTTGTTGTAGGTGAGGGTGTAGGTGTAGTTGTGGGAGTCGGGCTTGTTCCCGGAGTTATCACTGTTTCATTCGATGGAACCTCGGTTGTTGAACCCGAGTTCACTGTAACAGAGATATTCATTGTTTGAAATCCCGACTTTGAAATCGAAAGAGTCCATATACCAATAGGTACATTTGCAATTGAGAACATCCCAAGTTGATCGGAAGTGGATGAATAAACTTCCTTCCCTGTAGTGGAAGTATCAATTGAGCATGTGGCGTCCTGAACCGGTAGTCCGTTCTGATCGGTAACCGTTCCGGAAACTGTTCCCGTTTCTCCTCCTCCGTCACCACCGGAGCTGCCGCCGCATCCCATTGGAATGAACATGGCGACAATAAATATGGCAATGACAAGCCAGAAGAGTAAAAGTGGTGTCCTTTTTTTCATTATTTATCCTCCCTTTTATAATGTAATTCTTAATGTATCAACGATTTCCTATCTGAGCAAATTATAAATTTGAATGAAATAAGTTGTTATTAGCCGCAGAAAGTTCGGAGATAAAAAGAGAGGAGCTAATTTGCTCCTCTCTTGAAGATAGATCGTTTTATACCATGATCACTGTGTAATCGAATGTACTATAGTATCAAACGTTCCCGTCAGGAATAGATCGGTTGCACTGGATCCGGTTATTCCATGCAGATCCTTGGTTGTAATAGGTGAGGCTATTGAGCCGTGGCTGATTTGTGTTAGATTGAAACCGTCATAGCGGAATATGGAGCCATTGTCGCCGACTACGAACACATTAAAGCTAGATGTGCCCCATACACTCTTAAATTCCGTGTTTGCGGCCGCCTGTACGGTTCTGGCCCAGACCGCGCCACCGCCCTGGGATACATAAAACACACCATGAGTTGCGGCGTCATCTCCGACAACAAATACATTACTTGCATCCGATGCCCAGACGTCTTTCAGATCATCGGTACCTGTAATTCCTGCGCTGATATCAGCCCAAGATCCTACGATCCATGCTCCGCCGGTGTATCTCCAGAGGTCGGCGTCTTCCCCGACAGCATAGACAGAGTCTGCAGCGCCTCCACAATAGACACCGTTAAGCTGTTTTGCTCCTCCGCCTACGGCAACCTGGCCTTCCCATGCGCCGTTGTAGCGGTTGATATTACCTGCCGCGCCGACAGCGTATATTGAAGTTGCATTATATCCGTGGACACCAAACCAGTCGATTGCTCCAATGTTACCTCCGCCTGCGCCGGAGCCGTTGTCTGCCCAGTTCACTCCTTCATAGCGTCTCGAGCTTCCACCGTCTCCAACAGCATAGACATCGGTCGATGTTCTTGCCCATACGGAGTTCAATGCGGCTGCTCCGGGTACTCCGCCTGCGGCGTATTGAGTCCAGAGTGTGCCACCATTTGCAGTTGAGAGGATTAATGGTCTTCCTCCCACAACCTCACCGACTGCAAAGACATTATTTGCATCAGCCGCTGATATATCATTGGCTTGTGTCCATACGTGGTTAGGTTGGGCGATATTTTGTACCCATGTTATACCATCAGCGGAGGAGATAAAAATGCCATTTGCCTGGGTATGGTCGCCTGCGTTTCCGCCAGAGCAGGTTAAATTGGGGCCAACCATGCAAAATGCGGCAAGCAGGTCCTGTTGCCCGGTGTTGGCACTGGTGCGATCCGCCCAGTCTGCGCCTGTTCCAAGAGGTGAATGGACAACTACGCCGTTTCCACCGACTATGTCTCCGCAGGCAATTGCATTTGTTCCGGCGGGTAAGATCCCAACTGATCTCAATGTGGTGTTTGGAATGACGGCATCGTTGGTCTGATTCGCCCAATCTGCTCCGGTTCCAAGTGCGGAATATATAACTGTTGCTCTAAATACTCCAGCGGCACCTTCTGAAGGAGCGCCTACGGCAAATACCTTCGTTCCACCATCTGCCCCACAGACATCCATAAGACTTATATTGAGGGCTGCCGGACCCGCAGCATAGTCATTTGGTGGGACTTGTGCTGCCCAGTCTGCTCCGGTTCCAAGAGCGGAGTATAGAATAGTTGACTGTGCTCCCACTGCGTCTCCAACTGCAATTACTTTTGTTCCATCGGCGGGAACCCATACGCCGTTCAGGTGGGCATTGGGTGCCGAGGCTGATTGATCCGCCCAGTCACTGCCGTCTCCAAGAGCGGAGTATAGAATTGTTCCGTTCACTCCACCGGAATTTCCGACAACAAAAACATTCGTGGCGGCGCCGTCATGCGCGCCATAGACATCATTCAAATTGAAATTGGGGACTCCGACGGTTTGCCTTGTCCAGGTCACGCCTGAGTTGCTTGAGTATAGAATTACTCCAGTGCCGGCATTAGTATCTCCGACAATAAACCATTTTGTTCCATCATTGGAACCCCATACAGAATTCAGATTCAAATCGAGTCCGGAATTTATCTCGGTCCACCCGGTCGCGTCTTCTCGCCAGATCATACCGTGTTGGCCAACTATAATGCCGACAGTGGCGGCACCATAAGCTCCCCGAATTTGATAATCTCCCTGTAACAGCGGATTCTGCCATTCCCATCCGCTGATACCGGGTACGGGTATAGGTCCTGGTCCCTGTGTAGGTGTGGGAGTCGGACTTGGACTTGTCGTCCCCGTGGGCGATGGTGTTGGTGAAACTGTTGTTGTAGGTGATGGTGTGGGTGTAGTTGTGGGTGTCGGGCTTGTTCCCGGAGTTATCACTGTTTCATTCGATGGAATCTCGGTTGTTGAACCCGAGTTCACTGTAACAGTGATATTCGTTGTCTGATATCCCGACATTGAAATTGAAAGAGTCCATGTACCCACAGGTACATTTAAAATTGTGAACGCTCCCAGTTGATCGGTAGTAGATGAATAGACTTCCTTCCCTGTAGTGGAAGTATCAATTGAGCAAGTAGCGTCCTGAACGGGCAGTCCATTCTGGTCGGTAACCGTTCCGGAAACTGATCCCGTTTCTCCTCCTCCGTCACCACCGGAGCTGCCGCCGCATCCCATTGGAATGAACATGGCGACAATAAACACGGCAATGAATAGCCAGAAGAACATAATAGCAGGTTTTTTCTTCAATTTATCCCCTCCTTTAAAATTAAGTCGTGTCCTGATATCCAGTTATTAGCTTCTGAGACCTGATTGAAATGGGCTTTCTAGATCATATTACATAATAATAGGACATCAGCGACCGACCTGAAGCATGGTAGCTGATAAAACAGGATTACTTTAACCGAATTAATTCCCAGCAAAGATCATGGGGCTTGGAAATCAAGAAAAAATAACATTATACTCAGTTTTTAAATTCATTGTATTCATTAAAAATCCTTTATACTTTTGGATATTTTATCGTATCCGCAAACAATAAAGACCGAAAATTAATCAATAAAACGCAGGCAATTCACCAAAAGCGGAGACAAGAGCCCATAATCCTCCCAGTATCAATGAATGTCCTCCCGCAAGAATCGGAATTGGTGAATTTACAACTCTTTTTGTGAACTCCTTAACAAAAGGATCTTCTATCTTCCCGGGAATTCCAAGGTCGGAGTAAAACCTGTCTTTTGTGCTGACTTTCTTGCATATATGAGCGAATATCACGCGGGAGTCAATGACGGCGCCCTTGCTTGTCTCCTCGATAAATTTAAAAACTGTGTCAAGTCCGACTTCTTCTATCATCTCCCCTAAAAAAGAACGAACCTCTCTTCTTTGCAACCTGCCGGAAGAGCGCATGCCTCTCTCTTCCGATATTATGCGGTATTTGCAGGGACTTCTTGTATCGAGATATTTAAACAACGAGGAGCCTACCCTGCCTGAAAGAAAAATCTTGTTTCTCTCAGGAAGAAATGAAATGAATTTTTTAATCCTTGTTGTATCAATATCCAGCGTTTTTAGATAATCGGCGGTGTGCGGTGGAGTATTGGGATGAACTTTTAATACCAAAAGATCGGCAGGTGTATCAACATCTCCGATTATCTCAACAGATGGAGCTATATATATAGAGCGAAGTGCCCTGTCCTGCCATAAGTAATATGCAAGGTTATTATCCATCGGAGGTGGGGTTATTTCAAGCGAAGCTTCCGCCGGGGTAAATGCGACCCAATCCGCAGAGAAAAAATTATTTGTATATAGTATGTTTTTTCCTGCTGAAATTGAGGCGCAAAAACTTGCCAGGAGTTCTCTCGTTATAAAAGGGGAAGCTCCCGCTCCCCAGTAAAAAACATTTTTTGGATTATATTTCAAAATTCGATCGTTGAGCCATTTGCCGAAATTGAAACTATTGGTGGAATGATATTTATCGGGAATTATTCGTGAATCTGATCCATTAACCGTAACAGCATCCAGGAAGTCGTCGTCATTTGAGCTTATTATAACTCGATCTATTGTCTCAATTGAATTAAGCTTCCCTAAAAGGTCAAAAACCATTGCCTCTCTGGTTTTTTTAACCCAACCGTCCGGCTCGGAGGTTATCTTTTTACTTCCGGCCAGAATGAAGAATGTAATAAGATTATTCATAATCAATATTGCCTGCCATTTGTTTAATATTAGTTCTTAGATTTCGCACACCTGATATCTTTTAACTAAATCACTCAATTTGTCAAAAAAGCGATGAAATTTTTCCTTATTTGTCTTATAACCATATTTCATAATATTTATAAACTTATCGAGTTTTTAAGACAACACCCGATTTCAATCGGGTGGTTAGAAGCCTATAAAA
>JAIORV010000108.1 GCA_021107945.1 Vulcanimicrobiota bacterium
GTCAATGCACTCTAAATATCACATCCATTTCCATGTAAATGTATATAAAGATTAGAACTGAAGTTGGGGGTTAATCTCATGAATAATACATCGACAGAAGAAGGCCTCAGTTGAAACCACTTCACACATCTCTTTATGATACTACTCATATCATTTTGCTTTCAAACTTACCATATGGGCGAAAATTCCTGCGACCCCGCCGAAGAAAATGTGAAGAGTAGTTTTGAAGTCGAATTGGTATAGGATATCAATCATCCAATTTCACATCATCCACATTCAGATCATTATCATCATCATCATCATCGTCATCGTCGTCATCTGTTTTCTTCTTTTTATCGGTTTTTGGTTTTTCAACAGGTTTGACGCCCTTTATGTCGGACTTGATATCCGATTTAATATTAGGTTTTATCTTTGAGTCGCTCTTTTTCTTTTTTGTTTTGGTTCCTTGCATTATATACCCCTCGATCTGTTTTTGCATAAACGACTTCTTCTTTTTAGGAGTAAGATGCTTTGTGGAAATCGAGACAACTCTTGTGGGCGGATGCCAATTGACACTGCAACCGACGGACTCACTTAAAAACCGAAGCGGGACATAAGTCCTGTTGTTCCTGACGAAAGGCGGAAACAAAAGTCTTTGATTAACCCCATTCACTTTCGCCTTATTTGCTCCAAGCTTGAGTACAACGGCGGTTTTGCCCCTGTGCGCCACAATTTTTCCCTGATCTTTGTAAAACATGACCTTGGCGTTCATTCTTTCAAATATTCCTCTAAGCGGCACAAAAACAAGGCCTTTTCTCACAATAGGAGCGGTATCAAGCTTTATGAATTGACCGTTTAGCTTGATCCTCACCTCACCGGCAAAAACCGGGGCTGAAATAATAAATAGCGCAAGAATAATAATCAGAAATATGGATATACTTCTTTTCAAACTCATTTCATCTCTCCTTTTCACGATTTCAATACTCTCGTGAATTTATTTTATCATCTGCTGAAAATAACATGCCGTGCTATCAAGGATATTGTGAAACGCGAATCTCAACAAACTATCCGGCGATTTACCCAGGGATATATGCCCTACCCTGTCTCCCTGTAATTTTACCATACTAATTTCCCATCTGTCATCCTTCAGCATAGCTGTTTTGATTTTTGATTCTTTCCTTGTCTTCCCGGTGATATATACAATTTTGAGGCTGCCATCCCTCTGGAACTTTGTGGATGTGGAATTCCTGCATATTTCCTCGAATCGGTCGCAAAACCATTGGCCGTCCTTGAAATACAATACCTGTAATTTTCCTTCCCGATCAAGGAATGAAATTGCAATTCCCCCCGCATCATTTATGTCGGCGGAGAGCGCGCTTCCTGAAATATTTACCGCAAAAGGACCTGCAAGCTCATGAATTTCCCACTTCTTCTTCCCATGTCGGGTGGCAATTCTCACCGATGTTCTTACGGGAGACTCACCGGGAGATACTTTTTTCGCCTTATGGCCGTCAACATATACTATTACAGGTCTCCCGTCGGGTTTTGTAAGAATCACCGATTTTTCGGCATATTCGCCAAGCTTTACAACTCTTTCCCGCCTCCATTTTTTTCCAATTTTCACAGCGTACTTGAGGTATCTTGAATTCTTATTAATATACGAAATATGAGGGTGGTTATATTTGCCGATTGTCATGGAACAATTTAATCCCGTGTCACCGTTGACGTCAACTCTTTCCCACTTCCAGAAATCGCCGTTTTTCCAGGCAAACTTTAAGTCTCCTCTCATTGCGTCATAATATGCTATGAAAGGGGAGCCGTCGGTTCCAAGGGCAAGACTTGAGAATTTCCCTACATCGCCGGTGCTGTCAACGACATATCTTAGCCATTTGTTTCCTTCCCTCGCGGCATAATGCAGCTCTTTTTTTGTTTCATCATAATAACAGGCGGCAGGTTTACCCTTCTTGTCAATGGCAAGATTTATGTTGCTCCCGACGCGGCTCTTGCCGTCTATTCTGCCGACTCCCCATCCGTTTCCTCGCTGGAGGAAATAAATCAACGAATTTTCATCAAAAAGAATAATAAGATCTCTGTCATTCTTATCTTTTGCACCCTGACATTGCATAAAGCTATAATTCTTCTTTGCCGTGGCAACAAGCTTGACTCCCCATTTTGTGCCGTCGTACCTTGCAACTTTTAGCTCCTTGCGATCCCGGGTTATGTAGCTTACTGAGGGAAATCCGCTTTTTTTTAATGTCAACGACAATTGAAGACATTTATTGGTTCCCACCTGCTCTTCTTTCCATACCGCCGAGCCCGGGATAGTCTCTCTATATAGCTTGATCTTATCACCCCGGGCATAAGTGATTACGGGAGAATCTTTTATATCAAGCGCGGCGTCGAAATCTATACAGCCTGATGAATCCGCTATTGAAGAAATTAACCATTTTGAAGAAATTTTCTCTGCGCTTTTCAATATCCATTCAGTTTTGCCCGGAGATTTCTTTTTATCGATTCCTTTTTCAGGCTTATTCTTCTTTTCCTTGTTTCTGGTTTCCGTTCCCTTCACACCAATATAATATACACAGAAATTGCCTGATTTATTCTTAAATATTATAGTCTTTCTTCCCGCATCATCAATTTTCTCTTTTTTCCATGATCCGGCAATTTTAACGGCGAACATTGTCCCCTCTTTTGACTGGTAACTTATAACGGGGTCTCCGCCCGAAGTGATAAACAAATCGCAATACAGACCCGATCCGTTTGCATTATCAACGTCCTGAACATACCATTTCTTTACTTTTTTCATGGCTATTTTCAATTTATTGTCAGGTCCGACAAAAGCGATATAAGGGTTGTTGGCGGGGTCAAAAGCAAGGGATGAATACAGGTTCTCCCTTATCAGGGATGATGCGGCCACTGTTTCCATAGTCCAGCGTCCTTTTTCCACCCTTGCATATTTCAGTACATTTTGATTTCTATCATAGAAAGATGTACAGGGTGTTCCTTTTTTATCGAATTTAAAACAAAATCCGTCTCCTATGCCGAACAGGCTTCCCTCGATAAGCTCTATATCGCCCCTTGTTTCAGCGGCGGCGTTTGCGAAAAATGGGGGAAGTCCCATACACAGTGAGATAACAAGTGTCAAGATTATAATTATCAGGTTTTTTCTCAATACAATCATTCTTTCCTATTTTTTAATTTATTACAGGACTCACGCGATTGTCATTCTGAGCGATAAAAGAAAGGATTACTTTACTCCAATTACTTTCTCAAAGACGGGATTATATTTATGTTCGTGATTCACATAGCGAAGAATCTCCTTATACCCTGGATTGGTTTGACGAGATCCTTCGCCGTGGAAGACATCGCAGGACAGTTTTAAACATTTCTTTATTGGAAATGCGTAAGTCCTATTATTACTTTCCCGGGCTTAGTTTTCCTTCAAAAAGGCTAAAATGATTCCAGACTCCCGGGAAAACAATCGCCATCATCCGGTCAGCTATCTGTTAAAATCAAAGAATTTAATTTTTCTAAAGCTAATATAACTTCAAGAAGGAAAAGCAGGTGGAGTGGGTAGAATCTAAAGATATACTCAGCCCCCCATAAAAGGCAGGATTTATGGTTATTCCGAACTTGTGTAGGAATCTAAAAAACTAATTATACAACCAAGATCCTGAAAAGATTTCAGGATGACTTGGCAGGGGTCTGAATAGTTATAACTCTAAAAAACAAGTGTTATGATAAAAACGGGGTAGAAAAATAATGTATTTCGTTAAAAACAATGAGAACAACATATTTAATATATTTTTAAATTCCAGGATAATCAAGGATCTTCTTAAGGATATAAAGAAAACATCTGGTCTTGATGTTACGCTTGTGGATACAAAGGGCAATCTAATTGCTCATCCGGTCAAATTTGTCAGGAAAGATTATTATGAGATAATTGAACACCCCATCAAATTCATTAGAAACGGGATCTCGAGTCAACGGTCAAACAAAGATACAGTTTTATTCAAGAGTGAGACTGCCGACTGTTGTTTTTTTATTTCATCCGTAATGTCCCTTGAGCAAAAGCGGACTCTTTTTTATTTAATAGGAGGCCCGTTCATCTCCGGTTCATCCGACAAAACAAAGGAGCGTCAGGTGGATTCTCCGGAAGATGCAATAATCAAGCCGGGTTCATTACCCATTTCCATCCTGGAGCCCATGATACAAGAAATATCCGCTAAATTGATAGAATCATATTCCAAGATTATTGCAAATCTATATGAAGAAAAAATCCGCTCGGCAAAGAGTCTGGAAAGATTGAGCGGTATTTACCAGATTAACTTCTCTCTCACCCGGAACTTTGCTCTTCAAAACCTACTCCAGATGGTTCTTGACAAGGCAATAGAGCTTCTTGACGCTCGCAAAGGCTCAATTCTACTTCTTGATTCGAACAAAGAATATTTAAAGATTTTCGTGGCAAACGGACTCTCCGAGGAAATTATCCAGATTACAAGGATTAAAACAGGAGAGGGAATTACAGGCTGGGTAGCAGATGAGGGCAAATCCCGCTTGCTTAAAAATGGAGTCAAAGATAAAATCTCAAGTTCACATAAATCGTCGGATAAATTGGTTTCAGCCATATCCGTACCACTTATTTCTTTTGATGAAGTCCTGGGCGTTTTAAACATCAGCAGTAAAATAAGAGGGGGAGATTTTAACGAAGATGAGATGGAGCTTCTCGAAGTTTTTGCCGCAAATGCCGCCAATGCCATCAGAAACGCAAGGCTATATGACAAGGTGCAGAGAAAAGTGGATGAGCTTTCCGCCCTTTTCAGTATCGGCTCCACGATTGTCTCATCCCTTGACAGAAAGATTGTACTACAACAGATCACGGACAATGCTATCAAATTGCTCACCGCAAAAGCAGGTTCATTGATGATATATAACGAGGAAAACAGCAGGCTGGAAATAGAGGTGGCTGTAGGACTTCCCGAAAAAGTCATCCAGGAGACAAAGATCAAACTTGGCGAGGGGATTGCAGGCAAAGTGGCGTTGGAAAGGAAGTCCAGGCTTCTGAAAGCTGGAATAAAGGACAGGGAATCTAAAAGCGACGAGCAGGCTGAAGAATTACCCTCGGCATTATGCGTCCCCATGGTATCGAAGAACAAGATGATTGGTGTTCTCAATGTTAAGGAGAAAACAGGAGGGGGAAATTTTGACCGGTTTGACACGGAGCTTCTCTCTATGCTAGCAGGACAGGCCGCCATAGCAATAGAAAATGCGGAGCTTCACAAGAGTCTTCGAAACCTTTTTATTAATTCGATCAAAGCTCTTGCAAATGCCATCGAAGCGAGAGATCCATATACCGCCGGACATTCGGAGAGGGTAACGGAATATTCGGTGAAAATTGCACGCCGAATGAGTCTTCCCGATGATGAAATCGAAAAAATAAGATATGCCGCGCTGCTTCATGACATTGGGAAAATCAATATCAAGGAAGAAATCCTTAATAAGCCGGGCAAACTGACTCCCGATGAATACAGGGTGATCCAGGAACATCCGTCCATCGGTGCAAAAATCATGGAGCCGGTGAAGGAATTCAAAGAGATTCTTCCATATATGTATCATCATCACGAATGGTTTAATGCAATGGGATATCCCGGGGGGGTCCAGGGAGATAAGATCCCATTGGCGGCAAGGATAATCACAGTATCGGATGCATTTGACGCCATGACCACCGACAGACCTTACAGAAAAGCCATATCGGTAGAAATTGCCATTAACGAGATATCCAGGAATTCCGGCACACAGTTTGATCCCAGGGTTGTGGTTGTTTTTATCAATTTGTACAATGAAGAAAAAGACTGGCTTGATAAGTTGGTAGATTCCGCAAAGAAAGACCTGACAGAAGCTTTGAATGACTAATTATAATCGGCTCCCGTATTAATTTCTCCTC
This sequence comes from Vulcanimicrobiota bacterium, assembly GCA_021107945.1. Classification (GTDB taxonomy): domain Bacteria; phylum Vulcanimicrobiota; class JAJTBE01; order JAJTBE01; family JAJTBE01; genus JAIORV01. The sequence goes on from JAIORV010000108.1 coordinate 5,927, forward strand.
TTATTCTACCTGTTCCGTCAATTGCTGATTGCTTTTCTTTTTCTATACTTTTTTCCGGGGAAGGGCTTGAGAGGAATTTTTTATGCTCATCAGGACGAGATGGGTAAATAGTAACCGGTGTTCCGATATTGACCATTTCGAAAAGTTCCTCGACATCGCTGATATACATCCTGATACATCCATGAGAAGATGCACTGCCGATTGACCAGGACGATGGCGTGCCATGAATCCCCACGATGTTGGCATTCAAACCTATCCAGCGAGTGCCTAATGGATTACCGGGACCCGGAGGAACAGGCTTTGCTCCTTTTGCCCAGGGAGAGTTCGGAGGATACCAGGCGGGATAATAGACTTTTTCCCTGACAAAGTATTCGCCAGAAGGGGTGGGATAATAAGGACTTCCACAGGCTATGGGATATGTTTTCATGATTTTCCCATCGGGAGAGATGAGAGCCAGGCTGAATTCATTGAGATATACAAATATTTTCTCCGACATGGCAAGAAAAGTTTCCCTGTCGAGTATTCCCGTAATAGAGAGATTTCTCAGCTTCTGCATCTCTTTTATCGCCCTGGTTGTGTGTTCATCATATTTCCCGCTAACATGCTTTTTACCCAGAAAACCCAGATGTATAAGTTTTTTCTGGATAACTTCTACATCCTTGCCGATGGCTCCGGGTCTCACCCTGTTAGATCCAAGTTCTTCAACGGAATCCACGATGAATTTTTGCTCTTTTTCCGATTTCCATCCCGCTTTGTCTTTTGCCACAACCTTTACCACATATTCGCCTTCGTCGAGGTTTTCGAGATTGAGTGTAATCTCCCCCGTATCCCCGTTATATGTCCCTATAAAAAGCTCATCCTCAATTTCAAAATAGCAATCCCTGATGCCGGATCCTGTATCGGTAATCCGGGCTGAGATTTTTAAATCATTGGCTTTCAGGATTCCATCACCGGAGATTTCTTCCACAGCAATCTCAGGAGGGGTTTCATCGAGAATCAAAACCTTGAAAATCTTCCCCTTATTTCCGGCCCTGTCCATGGCAATAATTCCAAGATTGTTAAGTTCTCGATCCGTACGAATTTTGTGGTAAAAATTTCCCATAGAATCGGATTTTATTGAATGTCTCTTTCCATTAATAGAAATAGAGCAATTTATAAGTGGCTCGGTTTTTCCCGATACATAAAGCTCCTTTTCACGGATTAACTTTCCACGGGGAGATTCAAGTGTTATTGTCGGAGATATATTGTCTATCTCAAACCTGACACATCTGTTTGGCAGTTCAAATTGAACCGGGTGGAGGCCTCTCCTTAAATCCACCTGAAAATAATGTTGACCGGGAGCAAGCCCGGAAAGCTTAACTCGGACGGTGCCGTTTTTAAATTCTATCCTATCTTTTATATCTTTTCCATCCAGGTGAAATGAAAGAAATCTATAAAAAATCGGACAATACATAGATAATTCAATATCGGTTCTATTAAAGGCCTCTCCGTTTTTTATATTAATTGTATCCATGCATTGATTTATCATTAGATTAGAATAACCGATAATGACGGCCGAGAAAATTAGAATTGCAACCAGATAGACCGCAATACGTTTCTTTACTCTCTCCCAGCTGTTTCTGTTCATCTTGATACCTCAGAAGTTACTTTATCATGGTTTTATCATGGAAACTTAACTTTTATCTATATTATCATAAATCCTTCCATGAAATTTTTGTTTCGTAATTATTCACCGGAAAGGACGCAGAGAACATTGAATTAGCGGGTTTAAAAACCCGCGCTACGTCCGTTTTTGCTTCGGCGGGACGCCTCCAAATAACAAGACATTATTTTGTGAAAATAGCTAAGATGATTTCATTAATAATCTATAAAACCCCAGAGTTTCACCCAAAAAGTATCTATTCACCGCAAAGACCACAGAGTTTAGAATTTATAAAAAATCCACTTGATACCCTTTTAAGATTTTTAATATTAAAATTGATAATTTGTAAGCATTCAGTCCTCCCTTTTAGGAGTGGCATCTTGCCACGAAAAATTAGGCTGGAAGCCTCTCCTACAGTGACAGGTCTGAAAAAATACGATAATTTATCCCGATTTTGATCTCGACAATTTCAGAAAAGTCAGAAATTGTGCCTCGTAAATTGGTAAAATTTTGTCAAAGCCTTTAACATAAAAAATCATAAGATTCTCAACTATATTTTTCTTTGCGTTCTTTGCTTCTTTGCGGTTTTTTAAAATTCCTAATTATAGAATGACAAGTATTAAGGGAGGCTGAACAGTTACCCCAAGAAAACCAAAAAATCCACGTGGAAAAAACTAACAAAAACCACGGGGATTAAATTTCACGAAACATATCTTCTCAGACTACGACGATTTCAACTTCTTATACATAAGATAAGCAGAAATTGAACCCGTAGCTTTGAACAGTTCCCATAACACCTCAGGAGTCAACATTGGGGGTTGCTCCTTTCATACGTTAAATAGCTCCCAACCGAGTTTAGTATAACATATTTTGAATTATTTGACAACACACCCGGCTCACAATTTGGACTATGGAATCTATGAAGAATCGGTCTGATATGAAATGCGGAGGGCAACCGCTCTCCGCATTTTCAGTGTTCTAAGTTTCCTTTATGGTGATTAATTACAATATTTCTCAATAAGTCGCCCAGTACAATTTTTCTACCTTTGAACTACTCAACGACTGTAATATTGAAAGGTATTTCGTGTCATAAGTGAATTTGGCTTCCCTGGCATTAATTGTAATATTGCCGGTTCCTTCGGTCAATGCGCCTCCGGGAATTCCGCCGTATGCCACCAGTCCTCCGACGAGCGTGAATTTATCATCAGGAATATTTACCAGGAAATTCTTGCATGCAAATATCAATCCCTTGAATATTGAATCCTTGGGTTTGACTTCTTCACCCTCCGCGTCCACCATTTCCGGCGTTATGAATTTAATGTCACTAATCACTGCTACTTGTACCTCATTATTATTCTTCTGAAATTCCCTGTATCCATCTCCAGGAAGTGTTGTGGCAAGTCCCACCTGCTCAAGCAGTTCCCATTTTTCATCGGTGATAACTCCCAATGTCCATGAAGCCGGAGGCCCCGATAATTCATTAAAGGTTATTGTTTGTTCATCTGGATAGTTATCTTCAAGCCAATTCTGAATACTTGTTAAAAATGCTATTTCGCCTGCGGTTAGTGGTTGTTCCGTTCCGACATCCTTTGGAACGTGCTCGATTGCATTGATATTAATGTCACCCATGGCGTAAAGGCTGATGCCGGTCTCTTCCGAGGCCGTGAATTTACTCTCGGCCATCATATACAGGTTTCCCTTTACAATCACGGTGCCGGTGCCCGACATACTGCCTTCTATTGCCACATTTCCATCCTCAATATTATTGACGAAATATACAGTATTCACCTCACCACTCTTATTGTCATAAGTGGAATTGAGCTCCACTTTCAGGTGTTCATCATCGGGACCTGTTATTAAAAGGTTTTTAAGAGGATCATGTTTAGGAATGAGTCCGTCAATATCTATAGATTCATTAATGGTTAATTTATTGGTCTTTTCATCCCACTTAACCTTTCCACTTTGAACAAGCGTCGTGAGGGAATCCGAGCCGTCATCAACAGCGGTGACTGTCCCGCTTTCCACATCCAACTTACTATCTGAGGGATAATAAGTAACTTTTGGTAAATCCTTTTTTTCCCCGGGCTCAACCTTGTAATATCCCGCTTTTAATTCCCCGAAGGTCGATGTATCAGGTACAATATGATCCCAGGTAAGCGCAGGGAATGCATTATCCTGTATCGTCTGATCACCCAGGAATGTGTCTTTATTTTTTTTAGGAGTGTTGTCAAATGTAATTGAACCTGCCGCTCTTCCTCCTCCGTCGTCCTTTATATCCAGATAATCGGCAGATGAATGTCTCGTGTTTCCCAGAAAAATATTCTGATTGGCTCGAATAATGGGTGGCTTGCTTTTTTGGGCTGAATCAAGTTTGATTTTGCCTTTGATTTTATCTTTTTTGCCTTTGTCTCCGTTCACAGTTATGCTGACGTTTCCCCTTCCTATGGCCACGGAGTTGAGGTCCGCTCCGGCTCCCATTCGAACACAAACCTCAACGGTTCGATGCTGGCCGCCCATAGTTCCCCGGCAGACCAGGAGTATCGAGTTATCAGGAACCGGTTTATAATTGGAGTCGTCGGAATACTTCGCCCAGGTTGAATAATCATCTTCCGCCAAGCCGGCGGGTGTAAACTGGTTGTTCCGATTATTGCAAATGGCAATATTAGAAGGAACGGGCATCTTTGACAATTCCTGCTCCGTACCAAAAAAGGACATCTTCCCGGCTGCCGCAGCATCAGAGGGCTTCACAAAATATAACTCGAAGTAACCATTATTACCATCATTAATTTTACCTTCAATAGCACCCATGTTCCCGTTTATCTGGTGCTCAAGAACTTCAAGTTTCTTTCCGCTGTCAAGTGATAATGAATATGCACTTCCTATGCCGATATCAGGATCCCTTGTGCATCCGGTCCAGTATGGATCCTGGTTGAGTCTCATCATGGCATAATTAATCCCCGCCTCGGCGGCGGATGCGGCGGACTCCCTGTAATAGAAGTTCCCGGAGACCAGAGATTGCCGCCTTGTGGAAACAATCATTGCTGCTGCAAGCATGACAAGGAAGCCTACAATCATGAGTGTTGTGACAAGAACAATTCCCCGACGTTTTGTTTTTGACATATTCATCCCTCCAGAAGAAACTATTTATCATCGTAATTATAACACAAAAAACAAAAATGAAAAAAAATATTAAAGAGATTTAATATTTACATCATGGATTCTGAGGAATAATCCTGTTGTCCACCTGGATTGTAAATTGACTTGCATCAAGATCATCACTCCCGACCTTGAGGAACTGGGTGGCTTCAAGCTCCTTTAAACACTTGATGTCAACCAGAATCTCGGGATTGTCCGGTGGTGCCATTTTCGAAACATTGAAACTCAGAAGATTCTTCCCTACAATATAAACATTCTGTACATATTTTGAATCCGCGCCTTGGGCGCTCACGGCGGCGATATATTGATCCCTGGATACGGATTTTCCACTGAGACTTGCATGGGGAGGTATATACTCTTCTATTTCCACATCAGAAGGAATATCATCAGGCGGCAGACCGGGCCAGGGATCCCAGGAGCTAGCCCCGTCTGTTGTTCTTGTAAGATCCACTCGTAATAAAAATTTATGTGGACATTTGTTATCAGTACCCAATATTGCAGAATGCGTACAGAGATCTTCAGTTGCCATGGGTCTTAAAAGAATATAAAGAATGTATCCATGAGTCAGGGGATTTCCCGTCGCATCGGTGTCGAACTTTCCCGTTATTGGATTTGTGAATGATTTAAAGCCCAGTGTATGCCTGTAATCATCGGTCCAGGTTACAACCGAAGCGTATGAGGTTTTTTTTAACTCCCCGGAGAGGTTCGTTTCAATATTTCTGATTTCCGATTGAATAGAAGCCCGATCTTCAACACTTCGCCAGTTTTTTGTGGCATATCTGATAATCGCAAAAAGACATATGACAAGAATGCTGAAAACAGCGCTTGCAATGAGAAGTTCGATTAAAGTTGTTCCTTTTTTTCTTTTATTCATTTGTATCTATTCATCGTAAAAGCCACAGAATGATGGTTAATCCCAATTTCAAAACCGACAATTTCAGAGGACTGAACAATTGCATTCATCTTTCCGATCAATTTGACGGAATTATGTTCATCGTATTTTGTGAATAAATTAACCTTGATATACTGACATTCAATTTTCCGTATCCTGACTTGAACTCCTTTTTCAGTGCCGTATCCTGCCACCACCATACAACCACATCAATTTTTTTTAGGTTTCCGGTTCCCACATCCTGACAAGTTATTTCATATGTAAAAATGGTTTTATTAAGAGTTGTAGTTCCAGTAATTGGAGAGCCTACATTATCTACAAGATTTGTGGAAAGTCCACCGGACATCTCCTGCCTGTCATAAAGATACTCCGAGAGAGCCGACTCGGCGACAACGATTCCCGCCGTGAGATCGACACCTTTCTGAGAAGACTTGAACATGGAGAAGAAAACTCCTATAAAGAGAAGTAAAGCTGTTGCGATTATTGATACGGCAATCATCAACTCAACAAGGGAAAATCCTTTTTCTTCAGGGGGTTTTTTCACTTCGAATAATGACTCCAAATCTTTTTTTTACTTTCATTTATTATATAAGAAAATAAGTTGTAGTGCAAATATATCAACTATAATCTCATGATCAACTTATCCTGCTTCACCGTGCCTATTATGAGGGGAGGAATATCAGGTTCTTCATTCTTGATTTCAATAGCTTCAAGGAACATCTCCGTGGCAAGTTTTATCTTGCCTGTATCATTTCCATAAATTGTTGCAAGGGGTTCTCCCCTTTCAACCTCGTCCCCGATCCGCTTTTTCACAACCATGCCGACCGCCGGATCGATCTTGTCGCCCTTCTTCGCCCTGCCTGCTCCGAGTATAAGCGAAGCCATTCCTATCTTATGGGTGTCAAATGAAGTTACGAAGCCTGCTTTTCTGGAGAGAATCTCAACTTCTTGTCTGGCCTGGGGAAGCAGCGAAGTATCATCAACAACCTCCGGGTTCCCTCCCTGTGCCTCGATCAACTGCCTGAATTTCTCCTTCCCCTTGCCCTCCTGCAACAACTTTTCCAGCAACTGCCTTCCCTCTTCATAACTCGATGCCGCTTCTCCCATAAATACAAGATAGCCTCCCAGGGTGAGAGATACCTCGTAAAGGGGCGAGCCTACATGCTCACCTCGAAGAATCTCTATGGCCTCTTTGACCTCAAGCGTATTTCCGATATGTGATCCCAGGGGCTGATCCATATTTGTGAGAACCGCCATAACCTTGCGATCGACCAGTGAGCCTATGTTGACCATCAATCTGGCAAGCTCCCTTGCATCCTCTTCATTCTTCATAAACGCACCATTGCCCATCTTGACGTCCAGGAGTATAGCGTCACTTCCGGCCGCTATTTTCTTACTCATTATTGAAGTGGCTATAAGGGGAATACTGTCAATGGTCCCCGTTACATCCCTCAGAGCGTATAACTTCTTGTCGGCCGGCGCAAGCTTACCCGTCTGACCTATGACGGCAATGCCGATTTCCCTGACTTGCCGGATAAACTCTTCCTGCGTGAGATCAACCCTGACCCCGGGTATCGATTCCAGTTTATCCAGGGTCCCTCCGGTATGTCCCAGGCCTCTCCCCGACATCTTTGCCACGGGAAGTCCGGCGGCGGCAACAAGGGGAGCAAGCACAAGTGTAGTCGTATCTCCGACTCCACCGGTACTGTGTTTGTCAACCTTGATACCCTCTATGGCAGACAGGTCAACCCTGTCTCCGGAATTGACCATTGTCATGGTAAGGTCTGCCGTTTCTTCATCGGTCATACCCCTGAAAAATATTGCCATCAGGAGAGCGGCGGCCTGATAATCGAGAATACTGCCATTCACGTAACCGTCTATAAAAAACTCTATCTCTTCGGAATCAAGTACTTTTCCATTTCGCTTGTTCAAAATGACTTCGACAGGAAGCATCTTGCTGTCCCCCTCTTAATATCAACTTATTACTTCAAATTTGCTTTTAACGGGAATTCTTGAAACTATTTTCTTCATAAGTTTTAAAAATATGGGTCTGTTCTCGTTTGCAACCTGAAGAACTTCCTCATGAGTAACCTGTGTGCCGGGTTCATGAAGAACATCCGTGACACAGGAGATCCCCAGGGTTCTGATCCCGGCATGAGCCGCTGTGATAACCTCGGGAACGGTTGACATTCCGATTGTATCTGTTCCGATGATGCGAAGATGTTGAACCTCGGCATAGGTTTCGTAGTTCGGCCCTGTGACTGCGCTATAAACGCATAGTTTGGGGATCATACCAATGTCTTCATATGCTTTTGAAGCAATTACCTTCAGATCCCGGTCGTAGGAGTTTGACATATCGGGAAATCTCGGTCCCAGGTCGGGATCATTTGTTCCTATAAGGGGATTATCTCCCATCATATTAATATGATCATCAATTATCACAAGGTCACCTGTTTTTAAATCTTCACGAATGCCGCCACAGGCATTTGTTATAACCATAAATGAAACTCCCATCGCCTGCATCAACCTTACCGGAAAAGTTATGTCTTTCATGGAATAACCCTCATAATAATGGATCCTTCCCTTGAACGCCATAACTTTCTTGCCTGCAAGCTTACCCAGGAAAAGCGATCCTGCATGCCCCTTTACAGTGGATATTTTCATCCCTGGAATTTCTTCATAGGGAATCTCATATGCATCTTCAATTTCATCTGCAAGAACACCGAGACCGGAACCCAATATAAGACCTATATCAGGCTTGAAATCATTCGATTTCTTCCGAATTACCCCGGCGGCTTCATTCATCTGCTTTCTTAATTCCTTCATTTGGGACTCCTTTCATTATTGGGAGGTGGGAATTGGGAAACGGGAGATGGGAGACGGGAAACGGGAAACGGCTCCTACACATCCATCCTCCGGCCTCCGCCAACCACATCTGTTTTCCTTATCGGGAAGACGCTGAAGCGTCTGGAGTAGTAAAGAGTATGTGTATTCCTTTCTTTCCCCCGGATGAATCCGGGGTTAATCTCATGAGAGGTTTAAAAACCTCCGGCCTCCGGCATCCGTTCTCATTTTATCGGGACGGGGACGTCCCTCCTACAGATCCGACCTCTGACCTCCGTAATCCATTTTCCATTTTCCATTTTCCCTATATTGGGAAGCTCTCTCCCACTTTGATCTTACCAAGTCCAAAAATATTATCAATCGTCCTGGCCACATCGGCAAAAGTCTTTCTGATACCCAGATTAACACCGCCTTTTATCGACTTGGAATAGGCAAGAATCGGCACATATTCCCTGGAATGATCAGTCGAGGCCGTGGTCGGATCACATCCGTGGTCGGCTGTGAGAAACAATATGTCGGTGGGTTTCATCGCATCAAGAATCTGTGGCATGAATGCATCCATTTCCTCAAGAGCATTCGCGTAACCCTGAGGGTTGTTTCTGTGTCCGAATTTCATATCAAAATCAACAAGGTTAGTAAATATCAATCCCCGGTTGTCTTCTCCGATAAGATCCCTGGTAACTTTCATTCCATCGATATTACCTTCCATCTTGTGTGATTCAGTAACCCCGGAGCCGTTGAAGATATCCTTGATCTTACCAACGCCGATCACATCATACCCGGCTTCCTTCAAATAATTCAAAAGCGTCTTCTTGGGTGGGGATACGGAGAAATCGTGCCGCCTTGGCGTCCTCGTAAAATTGCCGGGCTCCCCGGTGAAAGGCCTCGCTATGACCCTGGCCACAGTATGATTTCCCACCAGTATCTTCCTGGCTATCTCACACATTTCATACAGTCTTGGCACGGGAATGACTTCCTCATGTGCCGCTATTTGAAAAACCGAGTCCGCCGATGTATAAACAATGGGATACCCGGTTTTCATATGTTCTTCTCCAAGATCTTTTATAATAACCGTTCCCGATGCAGGATAGTTGCCCAGGGTTTTTGTTCCAATCTTCTCTTCGAATGCCTTAATCACCTCATCGGGAAATCCGTCAGGATACGTCGGGAAAGGTTGTTTCGTTATGAGTCCCGCAATCTCCCAGTGACCTATCGTTGTATCCTTGCCGTTTGAAGCTTCCGACATCTTGCCGTACATCGCTGTCGGGGATTTAACCGGCGGCACTCCCTCAATCTCATGAAGATTGCCCAGCCCCATGCTCTCGAGAACCGGCATCTTGAGACCTCCGACTTTTCTGGATACATTACCCAGTGTATCACTACCGACATCACCATATTTATCGGCATCAGGCAGTTCGCCCGCGCCGACGCTATCCATAACAATGATAATCACACGTTCGATCACATGTTTGCTCCTTTTAGAATATTTATTAAAACATTAAAAATCAAGCAGAGAGATACTGAACCACCTTATAATTTACCATGTTATTTGAAAAAATCCTTCAAAAAATAAATAGGCCTGTTTTGAAAACCGAATTCAGTTTTCTCCCGCACGATAAAATCCCTCGCATGAAAGACAATCTCGGCCTCTATTCCTGCTCTCTTGCACTTCTCATACTCCAACAGGGCAAGGGCGAATCCCGCAGAAATCTCTTCTCTCCTGTCCTCGCCGTAAAATCCGTATTCTCCACGATAATATATCTTCACCTTGGGATCTCTGACATCAAGGTAATATATATAGTCAAAATGTGAGGTGTGAGAAAATCCCATAAGCCAAAAGAAAGGGCACTCGTCGAAAACCGACCGGAGAGGATCTTTTGTTGCAGGAAACAGTCCATGACTGCTCCAGGTCTTGCCCATGCAGGAAACCGTGACATTATCGGTATCTTCATGAACTGGAGGATCCCTCTGAATAAACACACATTGGAACCCGGGATGAAAATCGACGGGAAAATCGGGGATGCTATCCCTGTCAAAGCCCAGGACATCCAGGGCGTTTTTTATTATTTCAGCGGACATATTATTCATTTAAAATTATTACCTGAATTCCTTCAACTCGGGAAGTTTTTTGTAATCCGTATATTTCCTTTTTTCATTCTTCTTATCAGACTTCTTTTCATGCTTGGGGATATTAATTGTAAATAAAGATCCTTTTCCCGTTTTCTTATCCTTTAAAAGAACATTATACTTTCCAGCCTTGAAAGGTTTTTCTCCGCTGGAGAATACAAATTTCAACTCTTTTGTCATTGCTTCGTCGGTTTTGAATTTCTTTGAGTCGATCCTGTCTTTTTCGGTTCTCCCGAACAATATAACTTCGACTTCCCTACCCTTGAGGAGGTCGGAGTTCTTAAGCGTCTGGAAAACTATTGCCCTCGTGCCGTATGGGAAATCAACAGCAAAAACATTCTTACCCTCAAAAACCACAAGCGCCGCCTTTCCGCGCTTGAAATCCGCCGATTCTTCAGGCTTGTTCTTCTCAGAGTACATTAGCGCTACAGCAAGGGGATAATCGAGATTCTCAGGAGGAGATATCTCCCCAGGCACCGGTTTTGCCTCAGCCTCAGGCTTTGCAGACGGCTTTTTCGGTTCCGCCTTACCCTCCGGGGATTCACCGGGTTTATCAGCTTTTTCTCCCTCAAATTTTGTATCGTCTAAATCTTTCCCGGCAGTTAAAGGCGTACCTTTATCGCCGCCGCCAATCGCCGGTTTTTGGGGAGTGGGAGCTTGCGGCGCCTGCCTTGAGCAACCCGTAACAAATGCAAATGAAATAAATAAAATCAATATGATCATAGTGAAAAAGAGTCTTTTCATGGTAAATCCTCCCTGGGTTCCATTCGAGTTTGCTATTCTACCCGAAAAAAATCAAAGAATCCATTATCTCATTTATTAATACATCATAGACGGTTAAATCTCCTTTTCTGTCAAGCACCGCAAAGTTTTTTTATTAATGGAGAGGAAAAATATGGACAAAAACCGGGTTAGATATTATAATCTTAATATGAAAAAAGGATCATTCAAAAACAATCCCGGGATCAGGATAGTAATAGATAAATGCAGTGAGATTGCCGGCAAGTATTTTGATTCATTCAAGATTATTCTCTATGGATCCAGGGCAAGAGGAGACTTCCTGGCGGAATCCGACTGGGACATAATTGTGTTATCTTCAAATCAACCTGATAAAAAGACACTTGATGAGTTTTACAATGATGTTTATTTCGAAGTTGAGCTTGATATGAATTCTGTGATTACAGCTTTCGTTTATAGTTACGAATACTGGAATAAACCCCTGTTCCGGGCAACGCCTTTTCACAAGAGTGTTGAAAAAGAAGGTATAATATATGAGTATTAATGTTAATGAGATAATCAATATAAGATTGGAAAAAGCGGAAGAAACGCTTAATGCAGCTATGGAATTGAGTAATAAAGGGCATACGACAAGTGTGATTAATAGAGTATATTATGCCTGTTTTTATGCTGTGAATGCACTCATTCTAACCGGTGGTTATTCTTCGAGCAAACATTCCGGTGTGAGATCTCTGTTTAACCAACACTTTGTCAGAACAGGACTTGTTGATGGGAAATGGGGAAGATTTTATTCAGATCTTTATACTAAAAGGCAAAAGGGGGATTATGAAGACCTTGTAAAATTTACCACAAGGGAAGAAGATGAAATACTGGAAAAAGCCAAAATTTTTATCGCTGAAATAAAGAAAATAACACTCAATCACATAGGAAAAATATGATTGTGATATAAATAGGCATAAAATGACCTCACCTGATAAAAGAAATAATAAAACAGACAAATCGGCATCAGATAAAAAAGCCGGGAATCCTGCTCGGAAGAGTCCGGGAGGCTATGGAAATGAAGGAAGCAAAGGAAACGAATTTGATCCTTCTCCCTGGGCGACGAGCGGATCCACAAAAATCAAGGAAGGTGAAAAAATCCTTCTTGAGATAACTCAGCATCCTTTTAAAAGGAAATGGTATATCTCGGTTCTTGTTATTCTTCTCATCCTTATACTGAGCGCACTTTCATATACAATCATCCCCAACCCCCTCATGCCCGTCTTTGTCTTGATCTTTTTCATCGTCTCGATGACGTCGTTTTTCCTTCCCTCGCTATATACATTCACAGAGGAAAAAATTGTTATTAACAGAATTATATATTGCAAAGCCTACCCTTGGACACGGTTCAGATCGTATCGGACGGATAAGAACGGGGTTTACCTTAGCCCAATTTCCGATTCGGAACGGTTTGACAGGTTTCGCGGGATTTTTATGGTTATGGACAAGGATTCCAGGAAAAAGGCATTACCTATTCTTGAGGAATATATAGGGGAAATCCCGGGTGAGAAAGAAAAGGTAAACCGTTAAAACGGTTAAGCACCAATGTCTGGGGAATCGTCCTGCCACCCGATTAAAATCGGGTGTTGTCTTAAAAAATGTCATTATAATTATCACTGTAGGTGAGGCAGTTAACCCTGGTTTTCGTGGCAGGATGCCACTCCTGCGGGGATTTGTGGTAGAATGCACTTTTTCGTGGCAGGATGCCACTCCTACAAGGTGGAAATGCAAAATGGAATATACTGAACTCAATAATAAGGAAATCGACGAATTCATCAGCAAGTTGGCCGTTGAAATAGTTGAACGAAGGCTGGCCGCGCCGGCAATAGTTTTGCTGGAATCCACGAAGCCTCTCTCTTTCGTGGGAAGTCAGACTCTTGTTTTTTTTGACCCCATAGTCAAGATGTTTGTTGCGGTCAAAGACTACGAGAAATACATCTCGCTTCTGGAGAATCGGGAGTATATTGAGAAGCTGATAGTGGCCGTCGAGGAATACGAGAACGAAACACTTCACAGTAAAAAGGGGAATAAAGATGCAAAAAGAGGAGATTAAATCAATCCTTGCCACCGACTGTGGCAGTACAACAACAAAAGCAATATTGATTGAAAAGCGCGATAACGAGTACCGCCTTATTGTCCGTGGCGAAGCTCCCACAACGGTGGAAGCACCCGTTGAAGATGTAACCCGTGGAGTAATCAACGCCTCCACTGAGGTTCAGGAGCTTGCGGGCAGGCAAATCCTGACAGACGACGGCGAGCATATCCTGAAACCCATGAAAGACGGCAAGGGAGTTGACATTTACCTTTCCACTTCCTCTGCCGGCGGGGGACTCCAGATGATGGTAGCGGGACTGGTAAAACAGATGACCGCTGAGTCCGCCCAGCGTGCCGCCCTTGGAGCGGGGGCTATTGTCATGGATGCCCTTGCTACAAATGACGGGAGAAAGGATCATGAAAAAATCGCCAGGATCCGTACTCTTCGTCCCGATATGGTTCTCCTTGCAGGTGGAACGGATGGCGGAGACAAGAAAAAAGTCGTTTCGCTTGCAGAGATCATTGCGGCGGCGGATCCCAAGCCAAGACTGGGAGAAGATTACCAGCTTCCTATCATATATGCCGGCAATAAGGATGTGCGTGAGGAGATTAAGGAAATCCTGGACAAGAAAACGGCGCTTGATATAACCGATAACCTTCGCCCCACAATGGAGCGGGAAAACCTGATGCCTTCCCGTCAAAAAATCCAGAAGCTTTTCCTCGAGCATGTCATGTCGCAGGCGCCGGGATATCCCCGGTTGATGAGTATGGTTGACGAGGAGATCATGCCGACTCCCGCAGCGGTAGGAGTTATCATGCAGAGAATTGCGAAACAGGAAAGCATCCAGGTTGTGGGTGTGGATATCGGCGGGGCAACTACAGATGTGTTCTCCGTATTCCAGGGTATATTCAACAGGTCGGTGTCGGCAAACTACGGCATGAGTTATTCCATTTCGAATGTATTCGCGGACGCCGGGCTTGAAAGAATCCTTCGCTGGGTTCCCTTTACAATAGATGAGAAAAACCTTCGAAACAGCATCAAGAATAAGATGATCCGCCCCACGACAATTCCCCATCTTTTAGAGGCGCTTATTATAGAGCAAGCGGCGGCAAGAGAGGCGCTCACACTCTCGTTCGAGCAGCACAAATCCCTTGCCACCGGACTAAAGGGCGTACAAAGAGAACGCTCCATTGCTGATGCATTCAGCCAGGTGGGAGGAGCGCAAAGCCTTGTTAATGTGATGACTCTTGATATGCTCATCGGCTCGGGCGGTGTATTGTCTCACGCTCCGAGAAGACAGCAATCGGCGATGATGCTCATGGACGCATTCCTGCCCGAGGGCGTTACGATACTGACAGTTGACTCCATCTTTATGATGCCTCAGCTTGGAGTGCTGTCCAAGGTTCACCCGGAAGCCGCCACACAGGTGTTTGAAAAAGACTGTATTATTTATCTCGGGACATGTATCGCCCCTGCAGGTACGGCAAAAGAAGGGCAGAAGGTGATTGAAGGAACGATTGAGATGCTCAACGGAAGTCATGTCGATTTCGAGGTAAACTTCGGAGAAATAAAGGTGATTCCCCTAGGTGTCGGAGAGAAAGCAAAAATGAAGGCGAAGCCGCACCGGGGAATGAACCTGGGAATGGGTAAAAACAAGGAAATTGAGGCCGATGTCCATGGCGGTGTCGTGGGTATTGTTATAGACTGCCGCGGGAGACCTCTGGTAATCCCGGAAGATCGTCACAAGAGGGTTGAAAAACTGGTCGAATGGTACACGGCCATGGATCTATATCCTCTTAAAGAATTAAAAGTACAATAAAATTTTGAAATCCAGACAGGAGCAATAAAAAGGAGGAAAACTATGGCTCACGCATATACTCCCGGTTTGCTGGTAGTTGATCGAATGGTTTTGGAAGAAGAAAGAAGACTTCCCCTTAAAGGGCAGGTTCTTGTAAACCTTGGAGATAAGGTTAACAGTGGCGATATAGTGGCCAGGACGGAATTGCCTGGAAATCCCGAGCTTGTTAATGTGGCAAACAAGTTGGGTGTCGAACCTGCCGAGGTTCCCGGGACCGTTAAAGCGGCCAAGAAAAAGGACGGAGATTTCGTAAAAAAAGACGAGCTTCTTGCCATATCAAAGAGCTTTTTTGGACTGTTTACAAACACCTGTAATTCACCGATTAACGGCACTGTCGAGCATATATCCAATACAACGGGGAAGGTTCTTGTCCGTGCTCCGGCAATTCCGGTTGAAGTTAAAGCATATATAGATGGTGAAATCGTCAAAGTAATACCCGATGAAGGTGTGCTTGTAAAGTCATTCGGCACATTCATCCAGGGCATATTCGGAGTCGGAGGAGAGACCGTGGGTGAGATTTTTTCCCTGACCGATGATCCCACGGCGGTGATCGAGCCGTCCGACATCAAGGAAGAGCATAAGGACAAGGTTCTCGTGGGTGGCGCGCTTCTACCGTATGATACAATTCAGGCATGCATCAAGGTGGGAGTGAAAGGATTCATTACCGGGGGCTTCGATGATGCCGATTTGAAAAAATTTATCGGATTCGACCTGGGAGTCGCCATCACAGGCTCGGAAAACCTGGGATTAACCCTTATCGTAACCGAGGGATTCGGCAAAATCCGCATGGCTGACAAGACATTCAACCTCCTTAGAAAAAACGTGGGCAGAAAAGCTTCAATCAACGGAGCGACACAGATCAGGGCTGGAGTTATCAGACCTGAAGTTATTATCTCATTGCCCGAGACAGATGACCAGACCATCAGTGAAGAGAAAGAACATACCGGCATGAAAATAGGTTCAATCATCCGTGTCATCCGTGAACCGCGGTTTGGCGAACTTGCAAAGGTCATTTCCCTGCCGGTTCAGTTACAACAGGTTCAATCGGAGACAAAGGTGAGAGTTGTTGAAGTGCAAATGAGAGATGAAACCAAATGGACACTTCCAAGAGCAAATGTCGAGATTGTTGAGGAATAAGAAACGAAAGATGAATTGCGCAGTCCGAATCTGTAGGAGGGGTTTCCTAACCCCGATAAACGGATAATAGATAACGCAGATCAGATTTGTTTATTCACTACAAAGATTACAAAGGACACTGAACTTGTTTCAGTGTCCTTTACGTTTAATTGAATATTCCGGGAAACAAATCCCGCCTCAATTTAACCCACAAAGCCCATAAGCCCCAGGATTATAAGGAGAAGTCCTATTGCAAAGCGGTATATCGCAAACCCCAGGAAAGTCCCCTTTTTCAGGTAATCAAGCAGAAATTTGATGCAGAAGAAGCCGCTTACTGCAGCGGTTACAAGTCCCACAGCATATATGAGTATTGCTCCTCCGTCGGGATTATCCCCGATAATTTTTATCACTCCGTAAGCCGACACACCGGCGATGAGGGGAATTGATACAAGAAAAGAAAACCGTGCTGAAACCTCCCTGGTGAAGCCCAGGAATAAAGCTGTCGTCATACATACACCCGAGCGCGAGACACCGGGGAATAATGCAAGTGCCTGCATCAGTCCCACGAATACTGCAT
This sequence comes from Vulcanimicrobiota bacterium, assembly GCA_021107945.1. Taxonomy (GTDB): domain Bacteria; phylum Vulcanimicrobiota; class JAJTBE01; order JAJTBE01; family JAJTBE01; genus JAIORV01. The sequence continues at coordinate 22,951 of JAIORV010000108.1, forward strand.
CTTTCCATGTTAGTTGCTCCATGCTTTTCTCTTTTTTGCCGACTCTGTCCGATACAAGAAGAAGGATTCCGAACACTATGAGAAGCACGCTTATGAGATAGACATTTTTTAATTCCTCAAGTTTATCTTTAAATATAAACCCGAACAGTCCACCCGGTATTGTGCTTATAATGAGGAACCAGAAAAGGTTCACATTTTTATCCCCATAGAATTTCCCTTTCTTTGCGGATTTTATGAAACTTTTTACAATCCCTGTGAGATCATTCCAAAAATAAATAACAAGGGCAATAAGTGTGCCCATGTGAAGGATAACATCGAAAACCTTGCCGGGATCCGGGAAATGAAACACCTCCCTGACAAGAATCAGGTGTCCTGATGAGGATATGGGTAAAAATTCGGTCAGTCCCTGGATAATCCCCAGGATGATGGTTTGAATGATGCTAAGTTTCATTGCTTCTCCTGTTTTATAAAAAAAAATCTCGACAATTTCCGGGTTTACTTTTCAATTGCAGTCTTATATACTCCTTTTAATCCCGGATAATGCTTTTAAATACAACGCAGAGATCGCAGAGGTCGTAGAAGTCGTAGAGAACTTATTGCAGAAGTTCTCCTCTTCTTCTTCTCTCCACGATCTCTGCGATCTCTACGGTTAATAGATACTATTTTCATCTGTATTCAGACCCATCCTGTAGGAGCAATACTCATAAATTAACGAATTTAACAAGTGTGTGATGCAGGTGTCAGCGTCGGGTTGTAATTGTAGGAGGGGTTTCCTAACCCCGATTTACGATGGTTTCCTGATTCCGATAACATCGTTCACCGTTGACCGCCGTTGTTCACCATGGTTTAATATCGTTTAATATCGCCTTTAGGAAAAGGCTCCTACTCCTGACCTTAATTCAGTGGTATTACCTGTAGGAGGGGTTTCCCAACCCCGATTTCATGCCATTTACAGGCTGGTCGGGAGACCAGCCTCTACCCAAATAGTGGGGTGGTCTGAATAAATACCTATTTTTTAAATATCAAGTTGTCTTTATCTAATATGACCGGATCACCAATAAATTTTTTCCTGGGACCATAAGGTGTTTGTGGAATATTTTTCAATTCCAATTTCATGCCCTGAAAAGGTCTTAACTTGCTTTTGGTCGGTTTTTTTGGCCAACTTTTTGGGACAGGCTTCTTTGCAACATCAAGTTTCCCCCGATATGCCTTATAATTCGATGTCTTCTTATGACTATTTTTCTTTTTCCGATTAATATTTTGCTGATTTCCCTCTACTTTCAGATACCTTTCAACTTCAATGTTGCTGTTTATTATTGAGGCAACAGATGCAGTTATCGCAATTACACAAATGAATATGACCACATAGGCCAGAAGCCGACTTTTTTTTACAATTGTCCAGAATGAAGGCGCGTGAACATAACCCAGCTTACTTTTATCTTCTTTTTCATCTTCTGTAATCCGGGCTGATTTTAGTATTTCATATCTCTTGTTTGATAGCTCGGACTGACTTCTGATAAGCGTGTCTATCTCTTCATAAAATTCTTCGCTGTATCTTCTCCTGGGCATATTGTTCACCGATTTTCTTCAATTAATATATAATGGAGCGACATTATCTCTCCAGGCTTTAATACGAATTCTTCCTGTTACGGGTATATTGTCAGGAGGTCTTGAAAGAAAGCGAGGATCTAAAACAAAATTTTTCGAATAACCATGTTCCAGTTCGCCGGTCCAGGTATCGCATTTACCTATGCCCCCTTGATTTTTTTGAAAAACTCCACCATAGAGGTATAAAACTCCCCGGGGTGCCCCTTCATAGAATCTGTTAACAGAGAAATTACCGTTCAAGGAGTATAACATTGCATTAATTTCAATATCCCTTATATCTTCCGGCTCGGTATAGAGCATGATATTTCCCTCTGCAACAATTGCAAGAACATCCAATGTCTTATCGCTATAGACAAGGTTGTCAGTAATGTAAACTTCATCACTACACGCCAGTGTTACCTCTCCATTCACCGTTCCCGAAACTTGAACCGTTCCATTGATGTATAAAGTCACTTTATCTGTCGAGTATATCTGGGTGCCGCTTTCAGTAACCACTTCCACTCCCCCGGCGTCCAGGAATGTTACTGTTGCATTGCCGGCAATAATATAAGTGGCGTTTGCTTCCTGTGAAGTCGTATTGGTGGACAGGTACTTTTCCGGTTGTCCCCCCGCGAAATAGAAATTATTGCTGCCTGTGGATGCTATTGGTTCGTCGTAACTATATCCAAAAACATAATGATAGAAGAGAGAAGGGTCATAAGTTACATATTCATCCTGCGTATATTTCCTTTTCTCACTATTATAATAAGAATCATCCTTATTACTACTTGTAAGTGGTGAGTCGAATTCCGGTTTTCCCCAGAATCCGAAGTATTTATTGGTATGTATAGGTCCGTTATATGAGTCCGACGTTTCACTTCTCCCCCATAACCACATAGCAGAATCCGTAAACATTACATACTTCGTAAGTGCTTCGGATTCTATAATCGCCCTGACAGTTCTATTGGAATTTCCTAATGACGCAGATGAAGTAACTTCCCATACCTTGTATGTATTATTGGAATTCCCTGCGGCGGGTGTAACTGTTATCGAGTAGCTTGCAGTCTGTCCGCCGAATGGCAGTGTACCGACATATGGGGATGTTGACGGCCAACTTGAATCCCTGGCCAACTCCGATAATGCCCGCGTCATACCGGCCCTTGCAACATAAAGAAGCTTGGTCGAATCATAATAATCGCGGGATATTTTTGATTGCGTCATTGAGATACCCGCCAATCCCATGGTGATTACGCTTAACATGGCAATACAAAGAAGTGTATATAGAAGTGCTGAACCTGATTTATTCAGAGCTTTAATTCTTTTTGTTGTACTCATTTTTACGCTCTCTTTATTCATTCCATAATATAATATCAGAGAAAACCAAATTTAATAATCTCCTCCCGGAATCCTGCAATTGGCGGAGAGGGAGAAGGTCTTTTCTTCCTCGGAAACAATTACGCGTACACGATAAAACGGATTCATATCGTCTGAATATTGCATTGAACATATAAGTTGAATCGAGCCCTCTTCAACAATCGCCTGGCTGTCCTGGTGTGTTGATGCAACAGAGCCGTCGGAGTTAAAGAGAGTGACTTCACGAATAATCTCATTATCATTTTGCACAAAATACCTGATTTTCCTGAAATTCCGCGGATCAAGGGGCACCCAGGAGGCAAGGGTTGGATTATAGTAGCTGTAGTCAGGTTTATTGAAAATAATATAGTTAGTGCTGGCCTCGTTAACATTCGGATATAGAACCCCTGTGGGAGAAATTGACGGGGTGATACTTTTATAACCTGTGGCGGGATTGCCAAAGAGCCCGGGGGCATCGTCGGGTACCGCCTGCCGGACGTCGTTACTTATGGCTTCAATCGTATCTCGAACTGATTTCTGGAAATCAACATCTACATCACTTGCCTGATAACACCGCATACCAATCATAAGAGTACCTGCGAGTGAAGATGTGAGAATCAGAAACAGACCGAGAGATACTATGAACTCAGCCAGACTGAAACCATTATTTAAGCGACGCTCTATCAAAATTCTCTCCCTGTTTATAAAAGCGGATGTCAGTAATAAAATAAACTGCCAAGCGTTACAGATTTTTGCAGACTCCCTTCCTGCCAGAGAACTCTTACGTGAATCACCTGAAGATCCTGAGGAGTCGGGGGATCCGGAGGTTGTTCACCCCACCACATCCTTGTGCATTCAGATAGATTGGCAGGGTTATCCTGTTGTCCTTCGCTTAGGGTTTGAGTTTTTAATTCATCATCAGTCAGGTCTCCTACAACTCCTATAGACCAATCAAGGTAGCGATCCCCTGCCAGTATTTCCTCCATTTTTTCCTGGGCGAGTTGAGTGGCGACCGATTGATTCCAGGCTTGCTTGTTCAACCTGGTAATCGCCGGGAACACGCCAATCAAGGCTAAAATAGCCAATTCAAGAATTGCAAATGCAAAAACCACTTCCAATAATGAAAAGCCTTTTCGAATAGATTGTTTCATTAATTTGACCCCAGGAAATAAATTGTAATTAATTCTGAGTTCCTCTTAACCTGGAAAGGTTAAGTTTCTTTAATAAAATATAACATTCCTCCCAAACATGTTAAAGTTAAAAAAAGTCAGATCAAATTTGGAACAAAAACCCTGACAGATTATTAGGTCCTCTAAAATCTTTTGTCAATTAATATTATAACACAATATGAAAGTGTGAACTATAATTCCATTGCTCTAAATTATTTTATTGCCGGATCGGATGGATTAGTTCATGTGGTGAATAGATAATTTAAAACATAATAGTTATGCTTGAACAGGAAATTATCAAGCTGATTATAAAATAGATTATCAACACATACGTATGGAGCAATTTATATGAAAAATGAGAATAATAAATGGAAAGGCCCGGATTATGAAAGTATTAACTTGAAAATGAAATCCGGCAATAAAGATATTAGAAAAATGGCGCAAAAGCATTATAATGAGGGCAAGAAACATTACAGGGCAAACCGCAGGTTCGAAGCGTTGACCTCTTTCCAGAAAGTGTTGGAATATGATCCTGATTTTATAAAAACTCATAAAAAGCTTGTAAAGATGTACCTGGAAGTAAATGACAGACATTCAGCGATGGTGCAATACAAAGAAATCGTCAGGCTGGACAGGAAAAACAAGGAAGCTTTGAATTTCCTGTTTGACTATTACCTTGAAAAAGAGAGACCCATAGATGCCGCAGACATACTAAAAATCAAATGTGAGCTTGTTAAGAACAAGAAAAACAAAAGAGAAATGATGATGCAGGCGGGCGATCTCTACTTTCTTGGAGGAGAGATTGAAAAGGCAAAACAGGAGTATCTATCCTTATTGAGAGAAGATGAGTATAACCCTGAAATTATCAAAAAACTCCAGAATATCTATCACAGGCTTGAGGATCATGGAAGATGGAAAATTTGCGAACAAATTTTAATACTCAATAAATCCATAATCCCAAAAAAGAGCACTAAAACAATCGAGATATTCCGCGCTCCAGGGCCTGTAACTTCCGAGGTCTATAAGAGAATATCACACCCGGGAGGTTTGACATTTAAAAAATTCTTCGGCTGGCTTGCCCCTGTGTTTAAAATTATGGAGGCAAATACACCGCCTGACATCCTCAGGTTATCAGAATCAGTCGATCAGGATAGCCGCAATTATCAACTATTCAAGGAATGCTGTCATTACCTGAGTATGGAGATTCCACCTTTAAGGCATTATAACGGACCCGCCGAATTTAAATTTATCGTAGATCCCCTTGAGGGTAAGGGTGAATATGCCCTCTTATACAATGATCAGTTTCTTGCGGAATTGAGCGATGTTGAAAAAGTATTTCTTTTCTCTAATTATCTCTCTATAATAAAGAGTGAATTTGTCCCTTTGCTTTATTTGAGCGTATCGGATATCGCCAGGATAATATTTGAAATCGCCACCATGATATTATCTTTCCTTACAGTCTTCAAAAGCATTCCCCTTGGGAAAGCATCCAATGTAGTCAAAAAATCTTCAAAAGCAAGCTCGTTCTTAAGTTATCTCCAAAAAATGCAAATGAAACTCATATCATTCAAATTGATAGGGAAATCCACTGAAGAAATGGAATTAATGATGAAAAAAAGCGCGGATATGCTTCCGGAAAAGGTTGAAGGAAAGGGCGCCGTCAGCTATAAGTCGTTATTAAACATCAAGCTTCTCGAGTCAAGTCTGAGAGGATTTTATCATACCGCAGACCGGGTATCTTTCTATCTTACCAGGGATTTAGTGGAATCCACACGCGCCCTTGTCCACCTTCTATCGGGAGAAGATGCAATAGAGCGAATCCGCAAATTTGGTTTGCAACCATATATTTCGGAAACAAAAAACAAGGCATTAAAACAGAGACTTGGAGACCTTTACTTTTTTGTCCTTGAGTCGGGTATGGAAGGTTGAAATATTATCATTTTGCAATATTCCAGCCCTGATGCGCATCGGCTGGCTTTGTATTGCCTGGTTTTGTCTCTTCCGCCTTCTCTAACATAAGACCGATGAATCCGCCCTGTTTACCTACTTCCACAGCTTTCTTGAAGAAGCCTTTGCCCTTGTTCTCCTTGCTGATTCTATCGAGGTTGGTACTGAAGTTTTCACGGGTTTCAGCTACGGAGATGGAAACTCTATCTGTAACATTCTGGGTGGTCTGCCGTGATTTTTCCATCACTCTGTTTATTGTTTTCTTGGCTTCACTGCCCCTCCAGGATTTTTGGGCACCTTCGATCTTCCTGTCCATCCAGGAACCGATTGAAGCAAATTTCATTTGAAAAACCCCTCCCGGATTGCCGATAATGACGGCATTTCTATTACGAAAATATTATAGCATAGAATGTTGAAATGTCAAAGCATATTTACCCACTGAGAAGATTAACTATTCACCGCAGAGGACGCAGAGTTTTAAATGAATTTAACGCTTTAGACAATTGGGTAGAGGATGGTCTCCCGACCAGCCTAAAACGGCGTGAAATCAAGGCTTGCAATTCCTCTTATAAAAGGGGGCTGAATAGATACTGAGATGATTAAAAATGAAAAATTGTTAAATTTGGAAAAGGCCATAATTCGATACAGGTCAGGAAATGTTTTATATTGTGGAAGTATCCCAATCCCGTCTATATTGCTATAAACATAGGCTTTATTAACTATCTTGTCACCATAAACAACTTGTGTTATAATATGCTTTCAAACTAATTACAAATGTTCAATTCCCCTTTATAGGAGTGGCATCTTGCCACGATAATCGAGCCTGGAAGGCTCTCTTGTAGTGAGGAGTCTGAATACTTACAACTAATTGACCTGAATTTATTGAAACTGATCTTAAAAAAGAGGTAATACATAATGATCCAGACCCTGAAAAATTTAATCCCACAGATGATAGAGGAATGGGAGGATATGCAAAATGCCTATTATCCCGATCGCAAGGGACAGTTCGGATTTCTCGTTTCAATTGTCTCGCAGATGGAAGAAGTAGAAAGAATTCTGGAGATTGGAGCAGGGACAGGAAAATTGAGTAAGATGCTAATGGACAGGAACCCGGGGGCAAGCGTTACGCTCGTCGATTTCGATGATATAATGCTCGAAATGGCAAAATATAATCTCAGGGAATTCGACAAGAATGCAAAATTCTCGAAAAGAGACTTGAAGAATTCGGAATGGGTAGAGGGGATCCCAAAAAATCTCAGTGCAGTGGTTTCCACATATACTTTTCATGTTTTACCTGATAAAAGAAGACCGGAAGTCTATTCGGAGATATATAGCATGCTAAAAAAGGGTGGCTTGTTTATATGTGTTGATGAAGTGGATAGTAATTTTCAAGGATTTAATACGATATGTCAGAAAGCCCTCGAAAAAGTAAGAGATAACGAAAGGGTCAGGGAATTATCAGGAGACTGGAAAGATTTCTGGAGCCGGGTCGGAAAAAGAATGGGAAAAGAGAATTATGCAGCCGACATGCTGCAGCATACATACCCCGACGGAACAACAAACCTGGGAACATTGGACAGTCAATTCAAAATGTTAAAAGAAGCGGGATTTGACAAGGTAGAATGTTTTTACAGGGATCTCTCGATTGTCATGTATGGGGGAATGAAGGAATAGGCTTTCAGGGAAGCTATTAATTCACCACGAAGACACGAAGAACACGAAGAAAAAAAAATCCGTGTCCTCCGTTCTCCATTTTCCTGATTTCCTCAATTTCCTGCATTCCTTATTTTAACTTCTATCCAGCACCTCATCCCATCTCTTTACCGCCTCATTCAGTGCTTCTTCAGGCGTTTTCCTTCCATAGAACGAGGATTCAAGTGCCTCTTTTATCGCCCTGTTTAAGTCGGATTGGTGCTTAAGTCCCAGGCTCAGATCTCTTGCCTTGAACAACTGTTTTATAGAGATTTTTCTGGCCTCATCCTGTATTGGCTTTCCCGTGTCTTCATTAAAAAATTCGTCTTCCGCCGCCTTTTTTGTGCTGGGCAAAAGTGGCACAAGCTTGCAAAACTGGAGTTGATGTTTGTCATTTGTCACAAAAAGGGCGAATTCAACCGCCAATTTTCTTTTCTTTGATGATATAGGCACAGCAAGGTTCATCGTCGCCGCCGGGATAACATTGCCCTTACCCATGGGCATTGGAGCGACCCATGTCTTTTTATATACTCCCGGTGAGTCCTTCTGGATCCTCTTCAAAAGCGTCGGTCCTGCGATTATCATTGCAAGCGTTCCCGACTGGTAACGGTTGACAGCCCCCTGGTATCCCTCGGTGAGGGTTTCCGCCGGGATTATCTCGTCTTTATACATATTTGTGTACCATCTGAGGAGTTTCACCGCCTCCAGTGAGTTGAAGAGCGCTTTCGTTCGTTTTTCATTTACAACGGGAATCCCGCGAATCTCAAGATCCTCGATAAATTTTATAGCGGGCATATAACCGTATATACCTGTTTTTTTCTTGATAATCCTTGCATACTCGCCCACCTCGTCCCAGGTCGAAGGAGGTTTGTCCGGATCGAGTCCCGCCTTTTTGAATATTTCCCGGTTATATATGACTACTCTTGTTGTTACATACCAGGGAATAGCGTAATTTTTTCCCTCGAACCGGGCAGCGTTCCATAATCCCTCGAAATATAACTCCCGATCCTTCTTCGAAACCGCCGAGTCCATATTCACAATAGCGTAATTTTGGGCAAGAACCTGCGCAAACTCGGAGTTAAGGTTAACAACATCGGGCGGCACCCCACCGGCAATGGAGGCAAGAAGCTTCTGCTTCATTGCGTTCATCGGAATATCAACCCATTCCACCACAACATCGGGATGCTTTTCCTCAAATTCCGAGATTATCCCGTTGATGTAATTGTTATATGCGGGCTGAAGTGAAATTGTCCAGAACTCGATTTTGGTTTTGGACGGGTCAATCTTCTTTTGAGGAGCGCAGGAAGATAAGATCGACAGAAAAATTATAAGCATAAATAAACAAATTAATAAACCGGGGAATTTGCTTAGTCTCTTCAAGTTATCGCTTCCTTTCTTCTTGCTATTCTCATCGTATTTATGTGTCGAGTTTGGATTTTGTCAGCTGAGTTGTTAATTAACTTTGCAGACTCAATTTATGTCTGACATACAAATTGATGCTTCCCTTCCATTGATGATATACATAATAAATAGTTATGAATGATCAACCAATGACTGGAATAGAGAGTCAATCTCAAACTTAATATTAGCTCGTGATTCACCTTGGTGATCATAATCCCAATCATCCTCATCTTCAGGTTCGAAATTTTCCTCTTCCAAAGAACGGATTCTTTCGTTGAGGGAATCAATTTCACTTGAGATATCAATATCAAAACCTGATGCAACAGACTCCACTGAATAAACATAAGATTCAATCTCTTCCGGATCACAACAATCGTTTTGATGCCAGTCTAAATCACCCTCATTTTCCTCAGTAAATATATCACGTGCTTCCTCAAATTTCCTTTTGTCTATAATGAGTGGGAAACTCTGATGAAAATCAAGAAATTCCTCAAAAAAATTTAAATAATATAACTCATGAATATTATCCAATTTATTTAATATATATTTCTTTGATTCCAATAAAATCTCATTTCCTGAGACCCCACAGTCCAAACAATGCTTTTCAAAGAGTTTGATTGAAGATGCAAATCCATCAAATAAATCACATTTTATGGAAAGATAATTTAATAATAAAGGATGTATTCTACCTAATATGTCTTTTCTAAACTCTATTCTGACATTCCCCTGATCCAATACCTGAAGTATAAACCTGAATCTATGCCAAATAAAAATGTAAGAACCATTTGAGCTTCTACAAAGCATATTATTCAAAAGACAATAAAGAAATTCATCCGGCAAGTTGGGGCAAATTATTTTCCAAATTTGGGTATATTGATCAAAAAAAATGGATCCTTTTGACAGATTAATTATTTCCGCCGGGTTATTTCTTATATAATTATCCAGAAAATCCCTAATTGATGGGTTGTGAAATTTAACTTCATCTCCCTTGGGACTTCGTTGTGTGATTATGAAGTTTCCAAACAATTCCGAAATCGGATATTTTAAGTCTTGAGGATCAAATGTAATGGAAAGGTGCTCGGACTTTATCCTGCAATAGGATTGAAATGCGGCACTGAGATGTTCCATGTGGATCGGGCTTGGCAAAGTGGAAAGCACTATCAACAAGAATCTGGAAGAATCAGAGATCTGGTGTTTAAAAGCAATCTCCCAGATCTTTGATGGATTATCAAGGTTTTGCAGGAAGGTCTCCACATAATGGCCTTTACCAAACCCTTCTTCATTGAATAGAAGTGTCATCCATTCAACGATTCTTGGACTATAATTTTTGTGATTGATAATCTTTCGGTAACTCTGATCGGCACATAATTCAAACTTGCAACCTTCTGGAAGATCAGAAAAGTAAACATGATTATAGAGAATTTTAGCCTTATCAAATTTTGTATAATTACTCAAATTGATAACACATTCTTGGAATCTATATCTGGAGAAGGGTTCATAAGTATATCTGGCACGATTTAAGATATACTCCCTTGTTGTAAGAATAAACCTCTTCGTCTTAGAATTCTGAATTTTCTCGATAAAATTTATTATTCTTCTATCCTCATTTTTGCCCAGTTTGTCGCAAAGGCTAGTTTGGCCAAGAAAATCGTCATAGTAGAATACCTGCTTTTTTTGGGGGCAAAACATTTGATAAGCTTCTGAAATATCGCTTGTCACAACAATGGGTTCATAGTTGTGGCTTGCATAATCATATATGAGCATTTCCGCCAGTGTTGTTTTTCCTATCCCTGGAGTCCCTGCGATAATGCAATAATAATTCTCATCAAGCATCTCTCTAGCTTCCAGGAAGCTATTGTTTTGGACATATATCCTAATTTTGTTCTTTATCTTTTCTAATTCAAACTCAGTCTGATTGCAAATTGCACTGTTTAGCAATTTTGATAATACTGCTGTGCTTGACAACCAGAGCTTAAAATTCTTTGTTTCAATTTTGGGAAACTTTCCGAGGAGATTGTTAAGATCTTCTTTTCCATATATGTCGTTTGGTAATTTTATATATGGGTGAAAGAGTTGAAGAATTTTGTCCTTATTGCTGGGTGTTAAGCCCACCGACGTTGCCAACAAATATTTTGAGGGACCTAGCTCCTTGACCTTTGCCAATTCAGTTTTCTCTAAATTTCTATAAAGTGGAGAAAATCCTGAAACAGCGTAATGCTTGCATTGAATAATCATTCGACTTCTTTTTTTTCTTGAATATCTAAGATCAATACCCTTATCGCGTCCAGATTTGAAGCTCTCCAGAGTTATTCCTTTTTCTTTCTGAAGAAGATCTCTAACCAGAATTTCAAAGTCATAGCTTGAAAGCGATGTAAAATCATACATATTGACAACCAAATCTTTTTATTGTTTTTTTCATATTATACCTGAACTGAGTATTTAAATAATTTCCATGGTTTGGTATATCGTAAAGATCAATAAGAAATTCCACACAATCTCTCGTTGCCCTCCTTATTGAAACAAAGAAGACTATAATTTCCCCTTTGTGGTCTTTGCGGTAAAAATAATGTCATAATAGATAAGGGCTTGAGCCGGGAGATTGGAATGATTTTGAAGACCCTTCTCAAAAAGTCAACCACTTCAATAGTTTTCTCATTTTTATTCAAAGTTACCATTGTCAGGTTCGAATACATATATTACTTGAAAGCTGATAAAGGATTATCCATAATCAAAATGAAGTATCAACTTTTGGGATACCATTCAGACCTCTCTCCTCTCTCGTGGAAAAGACTCTTCAATCTCGATTTCATGCAATCTTATAGATGATCGGGAGAGCAGCCACCGTCCAAATCGTGGGATAGTCTGAATAATTACATTTTATAATATAATGTGGCACATCAAAATAGTATGGAGGGATTATAAGTGTCAAACAACATAAAAATGATGTTTGAAGATGACAAGCTTACAGAAAAAATAAAAAGCCATCTTCCCCACCTATTTCAGCTTGCAGAACTAGAAAGCTCAAGAGCGGGGAAGATCGGAATGGAGGTGGGTTCCCTCCGTGAGAGAATAATAATCGCCTTACTCATCTATAAGTTTGGTGAAGCAAATGTTGAAACTCAAATACCCATTACAGAGCCGGAAGTTGATGTCAAGGTATTTGGGCAACCTATTTCTATTAAGACGATTACAGGAAGAAGATTCGGAGGAGTCAAGCTCATTTGGACAGTTGATGCTCAAAAGGCAAAGGAGTTTCGTGAAACTTATTATCCACATTGTGATATTTTACTCGTAAAGATCAATTGGGATAATGTTGGAGGGTTCTATTACATACCCCTGGAAGCCCAGAAGAAACTTTTCGATATAGTGGGGAGGGAGAAATATATAAAACTTCCAAAACAGGGAACAAATCCCAGGGGAGTAGAATTCGCTAAAGATGCACTATCAAGTCTTGTGGAAGATGATTTGTCTAAAGTAGTAGAAATTTATTGGCATCGATCCAAAATAGATTATAATCCATATAAAAAATGGGTAGATTATTGGAGGAAAGATTAATATGAAAACAAAAATGAAAACAAGAAAGAGAACAAAAACAAGCGCATTTGGCTCTCCCGGTAGAACCGGGCACGATTCAAGACCTTTTTACAATAGCAAATTATACGAAAACCTGCCCAATGAAAAGACAATCAAATATGTTGAAAATCCGATACCTTCCGGTTGTCTGGATAAAATCTTCCTCAAATCTTCCGAAACAATGGACGAACTGCCCGATAACAGCGTTCACCTGATGGTTACATCGCCGCCCTACAACGTCGGCAAGGAATATGACAGGGATTTTACACTTGAGGAATACCTGCAGTTTCTGAAAAGGGTATGGAAGGAAGTCTATAGAGTGTTGGTCCCCGGAGGCAGGGCATGTATTAATATAGCGAACCTGGGAAGGAAGCCATACATCCCGCTTCATGCTTATATAATAAGGGATATGCTTGATCTCAAATTCCTGATGAGGGGTGAGGTTATTTGGAATAAAGCTTCCAGCGCAGGCACATCAACCGCCTGGGGAAGCTGGCTTTCAGCATCCAACCCGACCTTGCGGGATGTTCATGAATATATTTTGATCTTTTCCAAAGATACATTTTCGAGAAAAAACATTAGCAAAAGAGAAAATACAATTGTGAAAGATGAGTTCCTTGAATATACAAAAAGTGTCTGGAGCTTCCCCTCCGAATCCGCCAGAAAAGTGGGACACCCCGCGCCTTTCCCGGTGGAATTGCCATACAGGTTAATCCAATTTTACACATACAAGGGAGAGGTCATATTGGATCCATTCATGGGAAGCGGCCAAACCGCAATCGCCGCCGTGAAAACATGCAGGCGTTATGTGGGGTATGATGTAGATGAGGAATATACAAAACTGGCAGAGAGGCGAATTGAGGGATTTTTCATAAAGCATAACTCTCCGGGTTTGTTTGACTACAAGAAATAATTCACAGAGGAGTTCGCAGAGGACACTGGAACAAGTTCAGTGCAGGCGCAGAATTTTTAATAAATTTAACACTTTAGACAATTATATAGGACAGGTCTGAATACATACTATTAAAGCAAGGGAGAATAAAATGGAGAAAATAAAGTACGAATATTTTCGTTGTATCATGGAAGACAACTCCCAGGAGGAATATGACCTCCAGCGGGAACATTCAAGTGTAATATTCGATCAATTCAGAGCTTATCTCAAAGCAAAAGGCGTGAAAGAGAAAAAAGCTGAAGAATTGGAGAATCGGGCATTTTTCTTTATAATGGACTACCTTTTCACCTACAGCGACACCACAAATATTATTGCCGTTAACAAGAATATTATCAGGGTTTATATGGGTAACTGGTACATCAGGAAATTCATGAATCCTACCATGAAAGAAATTAATGCAAGCCTAAGGGCTGTTTCCAGTTTTTATACTTTTTTGCATGAAGAAGGTTTTGTTTCAAAGGATACTCTTGAAGAAATCAATAGCGTTTGCAAGGATAAAAAATGGTTCGAAATGAGGTTGAAGACTTATCATAAAGCCGGTAGAGAAAACTTTTACGATTGGATACAAGAATATAATTACGATGAATATTAGAAAATGAGGGAAGTTATTTGGGAAGGAAAAAGATATAAGGAGGAATATAAAACAAACCGCAAAGAAGCAATAAATAGAAGTGGGAAACGTGAAATGAGAAACGGGAGCCGTTCTCCATCCCCTGACCTCTGTGGTCTTTGTGGTCTTTGCGGTGAATAGATACGACAAAACAAGAAATATGAAGAAGAAAAACACGGATATTTCCGGTGAAGAAAAAGAGAAAACGGACAATGTTTCCGTCAGAGATAACAACGCGAAAAAAAGAAAAAACATTCTCTCATATCTTTTTCGCCTTATCTTGAGCTTTGTCCTGATTATTATCATTATAAGGGCTGTAGATATGCAGGAGGTGCTAAATCTCCTGCGGGGGATTGATCCTTGGACACTTTTTCTTGCATACCTGACAGTTCTGTTGGGCGCAATTCCCAGCGCGTATGCCTGGAAGATGCTGATAAGGATTCAGAAGCTCGACATCCCTTTTCTGCGGGTTGTTTATATGAACCTGGTGGGTTTCTTCTTCAACTCATACCTGCCCACAGGCGTCGGTGGAGATATATGGCGAGGATTCACGCTGTCGAGGGTGAGCGAAAAGGCCGGCGGAAGTATCGCATCCGTCATAATGGAAAGGCTTGTTGCTTTTGGCTCCATTGTCCTTCTGGGTCTTGTCTCATTTTTCCTGAATATTGAGAGATTCAGGAAAGCCGGGATCCTGGGGGGAGTTTCCCTGTTTTTCGGGATTATGACGGCCGTTTTCCTGGGAGCGATTTTTCTCGGCCCATACGTGCTGAAATTGCTAAAGGATAAAATGTCCGGAAGCAAGGTGGATGGCAATGATGACTCAGCCCCCCGGAGCAATTCGTTTTTGAGGCGGACAACGATATTCATCCTGGGCAAAATGGGAATCTCCGGCGCCGACATATCAAGCCTTGGCGACGGACTTATCTTGTACTGGAAAAAGCCCTTGAAAGTCCTGGGGGCGCTTTTGATGACCTCCATTTCTCCTCTGCTGGAATGTGTAACATACATCCTGATTATTAACTCTCTGAACCTGGATGTCTCTTACCTCCCCGTGTTCATGCTCGTCCCTCTCCTCCGGTTTGTCAACCATATCCCCGTGTCCGTCAGTTCAATAGGTATTCAGGATCTAACTCTCCTGCTCTTCCTGAAACCCCTGGGACTGTCAGCCGAGCAGGCGCTTTCCATCTCAATACTAATGCACTTCCTCCGCCTCCTGGTGGGAGCAACGGGAGGATTGTTGTATGTGGTTGTTCCGTATAAGAGGGAGGGAGAGTAGGTAGAGGTACTTATTCAGGCCACTCCAAGAACAGCATGAAACCGGAGTTAGAATACCCCGATCTGAATACATATAAAATTGGAAAGAATCAATATTCAAGCAACCGAAGATTACTCAAACTTGATCGTCACATCCGCCATTTCGTTGTCGAAATCGATAAATATTCGCTCATCGCTTACATCGATTTTCTTCAGGTTTGTGCATACCCAACCCCAGAGAATCTTGGCACAGCCTCTTATCGTGTAGTCATGCTCGAATGACAGCCTGAATCTGTTGGAAAGGCATTCGTATTTCCCTTTCATCTGTGGAGGGATAATCACCTTCAGGTGCTTTCCAGCCACATCGAACTTGATGTCCTTCTCGTCTCCGGTGTTCTCCAGGTTACCCCCGCTAAAATCAATATCTCCCCTGTCGCCAATCTGATCTGCAATATCAGAAGGAATACCAGGGAAGAGACCGAGGATATCGCTCAATGGGATACTCCCGCTCCCAGTTTCGCATATTCCGTGTACGCGTGAGATCATCTTCTCTGCAACAGGCTTAAGCTCGGGCTTTGTATATTCCGGCATATTACACATCCTTTCTGTCTAATGCCTCAATATGCTTATTACATATGCTTCAACACAAAAATATTTCCTTCTAATGTAATTTCCAGCATAAAGGGAATAAGTCTTGACAAGAAGAAAGGCCACTGTTCAGACCGACCCATCATTTGGGTAGAGGCTGGTCTCCTGACCAGCCTGGAAACGGCATGAAATCGAAATTGGAGGGGTCTGAATAACTACAATAGATATTCACGAGGAAAACAAAATGGAACAAGAATTACTGGGATTATTGGGATACCCCCTGGGGCACACGGTCTCTCCGATTTTGCACCGGGTTGCAGGCGAAAGCTTTGGTATGGATATTGTCTATCTGCCGTTTGAGGTAAAAGGGCATTGTCTGGGAGATGCTCTGAAGGGGTTGCAGGTTCTTGGATTCACGGGGTGTAATGTGACAATCCCATACAAAGAAGAGATATTGCGTTTTGTGGATGAGAAAAGCGATGTGGTTGAACTCCTTGGAGCTGCAAACACCCTGTCTTTCAGGGGTGGGCGTGTAATTGCCGACAATACGGACTGGGAGGGTTTTCTTTCTGCCTGGAGAGATGCAGGCTTGTGTGAAATAGAGGGTAAATCGGCGGTTGTGCTGGGCGCGGGAGGGGCGGCGGACGCCGTTGTATATGCGCTCGTGGAATCAGGAGTAAAATCGGTCATGGTTTTCAACAGAAATCGTGATAGAGCGTTGGAATTGATAGAGAAGTTTAAAGATAAATATCCCCATATAGAAGGAAACGCATACTCCCTTAATAATCATCCCAAATTCGCCAACCTCCTGAAATCAACCGACATATTGATCAACACAATCCCGGTGGGGATGTTTCCCGATACCGACAGGATGCCAGTAAAAATCCCCAAAAAAATAAACCCCAATCTCAACTTCTTCGACCTCATATATAACCCGGGGGAGACAATGTTGATGAGCCAGCTTAAAGCCAGGGGAATAAAAGTCTCCGGTGGACTGGGCATGCTTGTTCACCAGGCCGCCTTCGCATTCAAAAAATGGTTCGGATTACTCCCGGACGCAGGCAAAATGCATGAAGCGGCATGCAAACAATTAGAGTAACTCTTCGGTATTTATTCAGACCCATCACTGTAGCCTCGATTGTCGTGGCAAGATGCCACCCCTGCAAGGGAGGACTGAATGCTTACACACTTCGCAACTATTCAGACCCATGGTTTTGTTTTAAGCCGGGAGGGTGACTTTTGTCATTCGGTTGTGGCAGTTCCATTCGTATGATGTGGTTTCGCCGGTTGTGTTGTTTGTTGATTGGGTCAGGTTGCCGTTGTTGTCGTAAGTCAGGGTTTCGGTTGAGGAGTCGGGATGAGTTA
>JAIORV010000215.1 GCA_021107945.1 Vulcanimicrobiota bacterium
TCCATCCCTCGCTATCCGTTTATCGGGATGGGGACATCCCTCCTACAGATTCGGATTGCTTTATTCGTTTTCCGAATCGTTCTGTGGTCTTTGTGGTGAAAAAACAAATTCCTCATCCATCCCTCGCTATCCGTTTATCGGGATGGGGACATCCCTCCTACAGATTCGGACTGCTTTATTCGTTTTCTGAATCGTTCTGTGGTCTTTGTGGTGAAAAAACAAATTCCTCATCCATCCCTCGCTATCCGTTTATCGGGATGGGGACATCCCTCCTACAGATTCGGATTGCTTTATTCGTTTTCCGAATCGTTCTGTGGTCTTTGTGGTGAAAAAACAAATTCCTCATCCATCCCTCGCTATCCGTTTATCGGGATGGGGACATCCCTCCTACAGATTCGGACTGCTTTATTCGTTTTCTGAATCGTTCTGTGGTTTTTTTTGTGAAAAAACAAATTCCTCATCCATTATTGTGAACCATCCCTTGCATCCTGTTCCGCGCTTTATATTCCTTTTCTTGCGCTTCTTACAGTGCCCATATCATCAAGAAATTTATCTTCCAGACGACGAACCATATTGGCGTATATATTTTTTTGTTTCTCTTCTAATTTTTCTATAGCTTTCCTGTCCCGCGCCGCATTAAAGAGTCTTCTTTTCACCTCGTCAACTTCTCCCCTGATTTCCTGAATTGAACCCAGTTCCATTGAAAGCCGGTGGTCAACACCTTCTATGTAATTCTGATATAATATCAGGTCTTCAATCCCACCGGGACAGACCTTCAAATTTTCCAGCTTTATCGATGTTTTATCGCGATGCTCAAGATTGTTGTTATAATCCTGTAGAGCGGAATCAAGCCTCCTGGAGACTAATGCCAACTCCATTTGGACTTGCTCTTCTCTATTTTTTCTTAATTCAAGAACAGGCTTCAGTTTAAACTTGAACTTTTTCATTCAGTTATTCTCCAAACTTCACGCTATATCTGATGGGCAGGCTTGAATCCTCAAGAATAATCTGAAAGCCTCTGCCTGAACGACTGTTTATTATCACGGGAGCGGCAAGATTTAAACTCATACTTGATTTGCCGGGAATAAGAGTTACAATTGCAAGCACCATCAAATCCCGACTATCATTCAACTCCAGGGATTCAAGATAAGTGTCTGGAATTTCAATTGAATAATCCTCTTTTACTGTCCAGGGATCAGTTACCGTAAATTCAAGCCCCGGTTCGTCCAGGGAGATCAGCTTGAAGAAAGGGTAAATCCTGGAGTCCGAGCAGAGCTTGTAACTGACAGACTGAGGAAACCCGATGATTTCCCCCATAAATCTCAATTCAAACTCCTTGTGATGAATTTTTTCGATTACGCTTTTTATTGCAGGTGCAGCTATTTCCACTTTTGCCTCCAACTACTTAATATAGTCCAGGAAAGACAGGCTATATAACCTTGAAGCCACTTCCAGAGAAGCTTTATAGACATTCTCCTGAGCAAGAAACCGGGAAACTGCCTCCGCCATGTCTATATTCTCAAGATCCGAAGTTTTCTGCTCGAATGTTAACCTGTGATTTTCCAGGAAATTTTTCAGATTTTCCAGGTGTTGAATATGAGTTCCAATCTCTCCTCTTTTTCCAATCATACTGTTCAGAGAATTGTCAATCTTTTCAAGGTGTTCATCCGCATTTTCCAGCTTGCTATCTCCCAGGTCATTCCTGAAGTCGATGATGTTCTGAAAAACATTCTCATCCATGCCCGCCCTGCCGCAGAAAATCTCCTGTCCCGACAAGTTAACCCTCATGGTCTCGGAAGTATAGGGATTGAAGACCTTTGGCATATTATCACCATTGTAAGTTACCTGTGAGATTTCACCGTTAAGTCTTTCTGCGGTAAAAGGCTTATCATGTATTTTGGACCCCGAGAACATATAGTTACCGTTCACAATAACATTTGCCCCTCCCAACAGGCTCTCCAACAGGTTGTTGGCTCTTGTCCGGAATGACTCCACGGAGCCCCGGTAGGAAGTGTCATTTGAAGCTTCCGTTACCATGGTCTTGAGCTTCAGTAAAGTATTACTGAAATGATCCAATTGGTTTTCATATAACTCGAGTTCGTTATTGTATGATTCGATATTTCGTTCATAACCCTCGTTCAGGGTAATAATCTCCTTGTATTGCAATGCTGTGGTGTAGCCGGCAGGATCATCCGCCACGCTCAGGGATCTCTGCCCGCTCACAATCTCCTTGCGAATCGTATCCATGGTTTCCTGTTGCCGGGTCAATTCATTTGCAATTGACTTTGCCCTGGACATGTCACTGAGTCTCATTTGTAGAAATCCTCCTATTTCCCGATGCTGATCAGGGAAACCAGCATTTCGTCAATCACCGAGGCAAGTCTTGCGCCTGCCTGAAAAGTACGCTGATACTTCATGAGGTTGATGGTTTCTTCATCAATGGATACACCACTCTCGGACTGTCTCATTTCGTATATTGATTTGACATGATCGCTCTGAATTTCATTCTTGCTTTTAACCGTATTGGTTTCAAAGCCAACCTTTGATACCAGATTCCTGTATTTATCGTTAATTGTCTGATTGGGATCCGGGGCGCCAAAAATCGGCTTTGCGGATATTTCGAAAATTCTTATTCCATTTTCTCCATCTCCCGGCTCCCCCCCTGTTGTAACGGCTCCCAGAATATTGGTAAAAACTGTAAAATTACCCGCGGTATCATTAATCGTTATTGTTGATGAATCCGGAGGTGTGGAGAACAGAAACTCCTGGGAATCTATATTAAAAGTTGACCTTATCCCGGTATCCTCCTCTATTTTTGCCAGAATATCCTGTATTGTATCGGTATCCAGCCAATCTATGTCAACGCCGTTGACATTTATCGTACCGGCGGCTTCAGGAGCTGTCAGGAATTTTGCGCTTGCCGCCGCCAGGGTTTCACTTGACATTACCTGTTCTCCGTCAACATTGATATTGGATGTGCTTACCAGTTTCGGCACTGACAGGGCAACCTGCTCGGCAGCAGTTATATTCATCCCGATATTTGATGCGGATGTGCCGTTAAAGAAATCAAGGCCGGTGGATCCATCCAGACCATATCCGAACTTATGTGCAATGTTGACCTGCTCGATAATAGCCACCGTCATTTCATCCAGTTCATTCTTATATTCCGGGATATAATCCGTTTTTATGTCAAGAAGTCCACTTAATTTACCGCCGGTTATATTTAACTCTTTCCCGCTGGATGAGTATATATGAAAATTATGAAAGGCATCTTTCTGAACATCCAGTTTATACACTTTTTTATTGGCAATCAGGGGCATACCGTCAAGATATATCGTCAAAGATTCCTTTACACTCCCCAGAATCTGCACCCCCACCAATTCAGATAATTGATCCAGCATAAGGTCTCGTTGATCCATCATCGCATTGATCTGTGTAGTAGTGGGAGCGGATTGGATTATCCGGTCATTTATGGAAGCAAGTTTTTCCGCAATCGTATTTATCTCTTCCACCACAGACTCTATTTCCCCGTCAAGACGAGCTGTTGTTTCAGTCATTTTCTGAGATTTCAGCCTTATTGCGCGGGCAAGGTTATTTCCTTCTTCGATAACCATATTCCGGACTATCGTGTCATCGGGATTCCGGGAGGCGTCATTCCACCCCTGCCAGAACTCGTTTAAAATATTGGAAAGACCCAATTCAGAATCGTCAGTGAATATCTGGGACATTTCACCCAGATATGTTGACTCGGCCGAGAGTTCGCCGGCGTTTATCGACTCATTTCTATAATTAGTGTCTATAAAGCCTGACCTGAAACGCGTTATTTCCGAAATCTTCGCACCCACGGAAACCACGTTGCTACCGGGAGCTTCAACACTGTAACCTGTAATTACGGGTGTCTGAACAGCTTCCTGCCTTGTATATCCTTCAACCTGGGAATTGGTAATATTCAGCCCTGTTATTTCAAGGGATTTTCTACTGTTTAGCATGCAATTTGCTGCCTGGTTCAGTCCAAGTAAACTCATCGGATTACAACCTCGAATTCGAATAGCATCAGGCCGAGCGGTTAAATTTTATCGATACTCGTCTCTGCTCAAAATAACCTTTTTTATTGTAAGTCCCGCAACATAATCCCGTTCCACTAAGTATTTTTCTATATCCATCCGCCATCTTGATCATGAAACGGAACAATTTGAGATTAGTCACATTCAATTGATGAAGTCTTGACAACTCTCCTGACAGGTCATGTTTTCTTAAAGTGGGTGACAACATCAATTTATTAATATTTTTCACACTCTTGCTCTTTGCTTCTCGAAGCTCTTCAAGGGCTTCTCCATTCATCTCAAGCGCACACTTGTTTTCTTTCTGGAGTATATCAATCAAATCATTAATAGCTATTCTTGTTTTATTAACGGTTGTTGTGCTGTTTAATTGAGATGTGTTTCCATGCATATTAAAAATCCTTTTTATTGATTTTGAATTGCAAAATCATGATGATTTTCCGTTTCCCTTATTAACTCTCAGGCAACAAGAGGCAACCGCCTCCCGCATAATGCCGGAGCTTCAGGCGAAGTTCAGCTAATCAAAAGGTCATAAGTACTTTGAAAGGATATCTGAAAGTTTGTCATAATCAATCTCGTAATCCCCATGTTGGATCTTCTGCCTGAGATTTTCAACTTTCTCGGTCCTGACATCGGGAATATTCTTGATATCGTTGTGGATATCGGAAAGCTCCGATGCAAGGGATGAAATTTCCAGAAGCCCACTGGAAACAGACCTGTTCTTACTCTTTTTAACTGATTTATCGTTAATCTTCGGTCGGGACTTTTCGATTTTTGATAATTGATTTTGTTGACCGTTGATTTTCATTTCCATACTCCTTTCTGATGGATATTTTTCAAATCACTTCATCTGCCCGCTTTATTTCTTATTACCGATTATATCGGCGTAATTCTCCGTTTCTCGCTTTACATCAATGAGAGCTCTCTCAATCCATCTCTGTCTGATATTATACTTCCACTTTAGTATATCGTAATATTCCGATGAAATTTTATCTCCGGAAAAACCTATTTCATTTTCTTTTGTTATGCTGTCCGCCAGCGAGACTATTTCGTGGGGTTCCGCGCAGTCAGTATTAAAGAGTGCATGATGGTGATATTGAACGCATTTAATGAGCATATCGGGAAGTTCCCACCTGGTCATTGCCCAGGCTCCAATCTCGGAATGATCCGTACAAAACAGTTTTCTTTCCACATCGTTAAAACTGATATTCTCCCTCTTCGCTATCTCCAGAATCCTATAGAACTTGGCAGGCATGAATTGAAGCATCAGAACTTTGCCTATATCATGCACAAGTCCCGCTACGAATAGATCCTGTGAATTCTCCAACCGTAGTCTTTCTCCTATCTTACGGGAGATGACGGCTGTCGAGAGGGAATGGTACCAGAATTCTTCCTTGTCGAAAACCACTCCCGATTGAAGAGAAAAGGCATTGTCAAAAATTGTAATGCAAAACATAAAACATCTGATTGTATTATACCCTATCAGCGATATGGCATGTTTCACATCGATTACCTCTTGTTTCAGATTATAGTATGCGGAATTTACTATGCGCAGGAGTTTCGAACAAAGCACCTGATCAGCAGATATCACTTTTGCCAGGTCTTTTGTGGAAGACCTGGGATCGTTCAGTATTCTCACCAAGCTTCCGATAATTGCCGGCAAAGTGCCGATGTTTGCAAAATTCCTCTCAAGAGTTTTTCGTACCTGCTCTGTCATCATGGCCTTCACCGTTTCTCTTTCAAACATAATTAGAACATACTACTTCATGTCCTACATCGACCATATTAAAAATTATTTAAGGGATAGAAAAACTATTTTTGTAATTTTTTATAATCATCACAACTATTTTTAATTACGATAGGACTTACGCATTTCCAAGAAAGAAAAGCATAGAACTGTCATCCTGAGCGGAATACGATCTTTTCCTTTCCTGAATAAACCTTGGCAAAGACGAATTTTACTTACCTCCAATGTCTTCCACAGCGAAGGATCTCTTCTCCCGGGTTCTCCTTCAAAACAATACTACTTATTCTCGATACTTGCTTCTTCCACCATTGCCAAGACTTGCTTCATCCACACTATATGTTAATCCTCGAATATAAGATAATCCAGTCTTTGAGAAAGTCATTGGAGTAAAGCAAGTCTTTCGTGATCCGCTCAGAATGACAACCCAACAGCTTTCTCTAATAAGGAAGCGCATGCTCAGAATGACAATTGCGTAAGTCCTGATCCAGGTTAAATAATGGAGCTGATTAAAAAATTACGGATAGTGTCGATTTATAGAAACGGAGGTTAACAACAATGAATTTTGCAGTAAAAAACCTGACGGATCATCTCAAATCATGCCGCAATCGATACATGGTTATGGCAAGCAATATGGCAAACAGCGGCACCGACGGGTTTAAAAAGAACGTTGTAGTTCAAAAAGGTATGTTCATGGGTACTGTTGTGGACACCTCCCAGGGAGTGCTCGCCAAAACCGGCAATCCCCTGGATCTGGCTATTACCGGCGGAGGTTTTTTTGTTGTAAGGACGGAAAGGGGAGATCGGTTTACCTCTTGTGGAAGCTTCACTCTTGATGAAAAGCAAAGATTGGTAACAAAAAGAGGGGAGCCCGTTCTCAATGACGCCGGCAAACCTATCACGATCAGGGGAGATCTCGAAATAGCCGAAGACGGCAGTGTATATTCAGGTAAAGAGAAAGTCGCAAGGTTGGCAGTTGTAAAGCCTGAAAATCGGTATAATATGATTTCCGAGCAGGAAAGCTTTCTGAGATTCAATCCCACACTTGCTTTAAAGGGAGAATTCACAATCAAATCGGGATACCTGGAAAAATCCAATGTGGATCCTCTCCGGGAAATGACTGCAGGTATTGAGATGCTCAGAGACTTTGAACTCGCACAGAGAATCCTGAAAATCAACCAGACTTTAGCGGAAAAAAGTGCAGCTGAAATCGGGAATACCTCAAGGTAAATAAGGAGGCAATATTATGATTCGCGCTCTTCACACATCGGCATCCGGTATGAGAGCACAGCAGATGAACATCGATGTCATCTCGAATAACCTCTCCAATGTGAATACATCAGGATATAAAAAATCAGTAATGGGTTTCCAGGATCTGTTATATCAAAACCTGCGGCATGCTGGAGTGGCATCGGCGGAGGGAACCCAAACACCGGTGGGGCTTCAAGTGGGACTTGGAACAAGACCCGTGTCAAGCAACAAGCTTTACTCCCAGGGCGTTCTCATGCAGACGGAAAACCCGCTGGATCTTGCTATCGAGGGAGACGGGTTTTTCCAGATCACCATGCCCGATGGAAGTATCGCATACAGCAGGGACGGATCTTTTAAGATAGACGGCGAAGGAAATATTGTAACATCCGACGGCTTCAAGCTCGAGCCCTCTATCGCCATCCCCGCCGATGCCAGGGCGATATCTGTGGGTATGGACGGGACTATCACGGCATTCGTGGGATCCGCAACGGAGCCTGAAGAAATCGGCAAAATAACACTTGCAAGGTTTGCTAATTCTGCCGGACTGGTAAGCACAGGAAAGAACCTTATGAAAGAATCGCCCGCTTCAGGAAGTCCCCTGGTGGGCAATCCGGGAGAAGAGGGCATGGGAAGCATCTCGTCGGGATTCCTTGAAATGTCCAATGTCGATGTCGTCAAGGAAATGGTCGATATGATAAGGGCGCAGAGAGCCTACCAGATTAACTCGCGGGTGATAAAAGGCGCGGACGAAATGATGCAGACGGTCGCCGACATTAAAAGATAGGGGTCTTATTGAATGAAAGCCAGGATTTTATTCACAATCTGCCTGATATTCCTGACTGTCGGCAATGCTTTTGCCGGGAACAGGGCAGGCATAACCTTGAAAGAAAAAGTCTATGTCGGCAAAGGAAAGGTTTTTCTTGGACAGATAGCTGATGTAAGCACTGATAATAAATCTCTTTCAAAGAGGATAAACGATATTTATATTGCCCGGACGCCTCCTCCAGGCTGCTATGTGCGAGTGTCAAAAAGAATGTTGAAAGTGAAAATACTCAACGCAGGTTTATCCAACGACGAGTTCAAGTTGAATATGTCTCCCACTGTCAAGGTGTATTCGAGGGAATCCCTGGAGCTGGAAAAGAAGAAAAGAGAAAAAAAGGCGGAAAAAGTAAAAAATAGACCCGAAAAACCCCGGAGAAAAACCGTCAGGAAGGAATCTCAATCTCAAAAGAAACATCAAAAAAATTCAAAACGACCTGAAGAAGAAAATAAGAAAAAGGTTCGCAGGGGAGATCCACTCAAGGTATTCTTTGTGAAAAAGAATCTTGTTATCAAATTGACCGGCACCGCAGCGGAAACCGGCAAGACCGGTGAAAGGATTCGCGTATATGTCGGAAAGGACAAGAAGGTCTTCAGGGCTGTCTTGCAGGACGAATCAACAGCTTTAATCGAGTTATGAAGAGGTGAAAGGAATGAATTCCTTCAGGATTCTAGTTGGAATATTGCTATCTGTAATTCTCACATGCCACATTGCCGCCGTTGCAGACTCCCTGCTAAGCGAGTCGGAAGGACTGGGCAACATTTATGAAACGAGAACTGCCAGGAAGGTCGGGGATGTGCTCAAGGTGATTTTTAATGAGAAAACGGTCTCATCTCAATCAGCAAAGGGCAAGCTTAAAAGCCAGTATGTTACAGGAGCGGATCAGGGACAGGGCTTGCTTGAAAAATTCCTGGGGCTCGGTCTCAGTGGCGGACATACACAGGAAATTGATGCAAATACGGTTCAGAAGAATTCAGTTACCGCCCTCATGAGCGCCAGAGTTATCGAAGTGCTTCCCGGCGGAAATCTGATAATTGAAGGCACAAAGACCGTCGAGGTGAATCATGAAACACAAAAACTTACAATAACCGGAGCAGTCCGCGCAAAAGATATCACCCCCGGCAACACCATAGATTCATCCAGGATTGCAAATATGAAGGCCAGAGTAAACGGATTGCCGGTTAACAGGAGCGTCAAGAAACAAAGAGGCGGAATTATAAGGTGGCTTCTCAATATAGTATTCTGATCCGGAGGGTTAACAATGAAAAGAGCATTCACAATCATTATTGTAATATGTATCCTGATTTCCCTCACAGTGGGATTGTCATATCCCGCGGAGGTCAAAAAGGATAAGTCCGAAGTGAAAAATCCAGATAATAAGCAAGCTTTGTTGAGGGATCCCGGAAGCGAGAAAACAAAAGTCCCTGTGGAAGAAGATTCCGGTCAAAAAACTTCTGACAAAAAGGAAGCCGGGGTTGAGGAAGTCGGTATTGAGATGCCCGGGATTCAGATGCCCGGGATTCAAAAAACCGGGATTCATAATGTGGGGATTCGGAAATCGAAAGTGACCGTCCGCATAAAAGATATTGCATATATACAGGGAACGAACAAAAATCAACTTATCGGATATGGTCTTGTCACGGGTTTGAGGGGAACCGGGGACAAAACAAAGACAATCTCAAATGTGATGCTTGGTAATATGTTTGAGAACCTGGGCATCAAAATCAGTAATAGTGAAATGCAAAGACTTCAGACAAAGAATGTCGCCGTTGTAATGGTTACGGCGGAGCTTCCGGCATCTTTCATGTCCGGTGACGCCATTGATGTTACCGTCTCGTCGATTGGCGATGCCAGAAGTCTTGAGGGAGGAGTTCTCATATTCTCCATGCTAAAAGGTCCCGACAGCAAGGTCTATGCCTCGGCACAGGGCATGTTAACGGTCGGACTTGAGGGCGGTGGGTCAAAGAGAGGAAGTGCGAAAAAGGCACTTGTGGGCAGAATTCCCGATGGCGGCCTGATCTGTCGCAATATGGATGTTAACCTGATAAAGGGTGGAAAAATGACCTGGGTACTCAGGAATCCCGATTCCACCACTGTAACACGCGTTGCTAAAGCAATAAACAGAAAAATGGGCGGAATGACAGCGCGTACCCGGGGGAACAGGTTTATTGTTATCGATATGTCGAGATTCGGCGAAGATGCCGCCTCAATTGTTGGCAGGATAGGAGAGCTTGAAGTCATTCCGGACACCCGTGCCAGGGTGGTTGTAAATGAGAGAACGGGCACGGTTGTTATGGGAGAAAGGGTGAAAATTCTTCCTGTTGTGATTTCACATGGAAACCTGACTTTATCCGTTGAAAATAAAAGCAAAGGCTCCAAACAGTCCACCCAAAAGAAAGGCCGGCTGATCAAACTCGGCGGTGATGCAACAGTGAGAGACGTCATTGAAGTTCTAAACTATATTGGCGCAAATTCCAACGATATCATCACAATACTCCAGGCGCTGAAAAACGCCGGCGCACTCCAGGGAGGACTGGAAGTTATATAGAAAATGGAAAATGGAAGATGGAAGATGGAAGATGGAGGATGGAGGATGGAGGATGGAGGACTTATGGATTTTTCACCACGGAGCCACGGAGTGCACGAAGAACTTGAAAAAACTCCGTATTCTGAGCCTGCCCTGCCTGCCCTGAACTTATTTCAGGATGGCTTTTTGATGGAACTCAGATGTCAGATGTGAGGTTATCCAAAACCTCAAAGTCCCGGTATTTTCCCTTTTCTAATTTCTAATTTCTAATTTCTAATTTCCCATTTCCCTTTTCCTTTTTCCCTCTCCCCTTTCCCATTTCCTATTTCCCATTTCCTATTTCCCATTTCCAATCATGGTAGCGGAGGTTTTTAAACCTCCATGAGATTAACCCCCGGATTTATCCGGGGGAACAAAGGCAACCCACCACCCTTACTGCATTAGCCGCTTTAGCGGCTTCCCGATAAGGAAAGAATGAAAACGGAGACGGATAGATTTTCCACCCAAATCCTGGGGTGGTCTGAATAAATTCAACAGGACTTTCGCAAACGTCATTCCGAACTTGTTTAGGAATCTAACAATGACAACGTTTTTGCAATAGATCCTGAAAACAAGTTCAGGATGACTTATTCAATCCGGTTCTTATTAAAAATGCGTAAGTCCTGATACAAATTTTACAAACTATTCTTAACCGA
Organism: Vulcanimicrobiota bacterium; assembly: GCA_021107945.1. Lineage (GTDB taxonomy): Bacteria > Vulcanimicrobiota > JAJTBE01 > JAJTBE01 > JAJTBE01 > JAIORV01. The sequence continues at coordinate 11,099 of JAIORV010000215.1, forward strand.
ATTAGTCTTGCCATCATCTAAAACCTCAAAACAACTGAGGGCGATTGCCTGCTACCCGGATAATATTTTTAATTATGGGGAGCATAATAAACATGAGGTGTAAACGAGGTACACCGTTTGCAATCAGAAATACGACCGTTGGTCTATCAATCCCTTGAACCCTCTGTGGTATTTCGCGGTGAAACCACTTTTTCGACCCTTACTCCATTTCCATTTCTCGTTGTGATAGCCTTACTGTTCAGTCTGATCTCTTCAAAAAATGAATATAAATACTAATTCATGAATCGAAAAATTTGAGAAAAAATTAGAAAAAATTAATGAAGGATCTTTTTTTGTATCTGTAAATACCGGATGTGGAACTGTAAAAAGTTTATACAGCTAAAATATTTAAATCTCAAACATAAAAAATTCTGATGATAAGGTGTTTATTTATGAAGATAGGAGATGTCTATAAGGTGCCGTTCAATCGTCATCATAAAACGATCAATCCAAACATCGATGCATATGAATTTGCCGCACCGGCGGAAACCAAAACCGACAGGGTTGCATTCAACCCGGTCAAACAGGTTTTCTCCCGGGTAAATGAATCCCAATTGAGAGCCGAGAATTCTCTGGAGAGTTTTTCGGTCGGAGAGTCGGAGAATATTCATCGGGTCATTGTTGACATGGAAGAAGCTCTCCTGAATCTCAAGTTCGCCACACAGGTCAGAAATAAAGTTGTCGATGCATATCAGGAAATCATGAGAATGCAGGTTTAAGCCATTTATAGAAAATGGTAAGAAACTAACTTTTTAACCATGGCTCCATTAATAGAAATTTTTTTTAAAGAATTAACAGAAGTTATAAAAGCTTAGCCGGGAGGAATAAAATTGCAAAACATCCTATCTTCACCGGGCTCCCGTGGAATGAAAAAAATGTTGGATGCCTGCACATTGAGACAAAAGTTCATTTTGAACAATATCGCCAATGAAAAGACCCCGGATTATGTTGCTAAAGATATTGACTTCAAAGGCATGTTGCAGGCTTCCAGAACCGGCTCGCCCCTTTGCGGATTTAATAGCACCAACAAGAACCATTTCCCTCCTGCAACCGGTGATGACGATTCCCCATTTCGAATGAACGGACAATTTGTGCGAATGTTTGTGAACAGCAAAGAGACCACAGAGGAAGAAGAAATGGTAAATCTTGCCGCCAATTCCCTCACATACAGGGCGGCAACCGATCTTCTCTCGAGGAAATTTCGCCTGATTTCAACCGCAATAACAGGGGGAAAATAATATGAATTTCTTTTCAGATCTCAGAATAAGCGCATCGGGAATGAAAGCGGAAAGAAAGCGCATGGATATAATTTCAAACAATATTGCAAATATTAACAATCCCCAAACACCCGGCGAACGGGTTTTCCAAACACAGAGACTGATAACAAAATCCGGTGCACCCAAGTTCAATAACTGGCTTGCGGGATTCAGAGTGATGCCCGGTAAGGGCGTGGAAGTAACCGGTATTGTTGAAGACAGCACTCCCCCCAGAATGTCCTTCGAACCCGGAAACCCGCTGGCCGACAGCGAGGGTTATGTTGCATATCCCGGAGTCAGTATGATTGATGAAATGGTAAGGGCAATGTCTGCATCACGATCCTATGATGCAAACCTGACGGCTTTTAACGAAACAAAGCGTATGTTCAACCGCGCATTGGAAATAGGTAAATAATTTTAAAAAATTTTAAGTTCCGGAGAGATAAATGGGCGAAGCGATAAAAAATCTTACGGTGCCTTTCAAAGACAAACTCGAAGGCTTTATGAATATGAGCCCGAACCAAAAGGTTCTGGCTCTTACTGTTTGCGCATTTATCATATCCGGATTAATTGCGATGTTTTTCTGGGTAAACAAGGTCAACCACAGCGTTCTCTACCGTAACCTGAGCATGAATGATGCCGGTAAGATCGTGAAATTATTACAAGACAAGAAAGTCAACTACAAATTAAAAGACGATGGAACAACTATCCTTGCCCCGATGGACAAGATACATCAACTTCGTCTTGAACTTGCAAATCAGGGACTTCCCAAAAATGGAGATATGGGATTTGAGATATTTGACAGAACTGATTTTCAATCATCGGAGTTTGGCGAGAACATCAAATATGTAAGAGCGCTCCAGGGAGAACTTTCAAAGACGATAACCAGTCTCGATGCAATCGCAAAGGCTCGGGTAAATTTATCATTACCGCGCAGACGCATTTACCTGGGAAAGGATTCTGAGCCATCCGCTTCGGTGTTGCTGGATCTCAAGCAAGGTCAGACAATTAACGAAGAGCAAATCAAAGGGGTTGCTCAAGTGGTGGCATGCAGCGTTCACGGAATGAAGCTTGAGAATGTCACAATTATGAGTACCGGCGGCAGGCTTCTCTCTGATTTTATCCAGGAAAGCGGGTATGGACTGAGCAACCAGGAGCTAAAAATCTGCAGGCGTATCGAGAAGGAAACTGAGCAAAAGGTGAGATCCCTGCTGGATTCCTCGCTGGGTCCCGGCAGCGCTGTCGTAAATGCGCATGCGGAGATTAAGACCGATTCCAGGACAATAAGAAAAGAGACATACGAGCCTGTTGAGGGAAACACCGGTATAGTTCGCAGCTCACAGTCGGTTGTAGAAAATTATGACGAGAAGAGCGAAGCTTCAACGAAAGCCACCAAGAAAGCTCCCAAGAAAGACTCCAAGAAAGACTCCAAGAAAGAAACAACAAGTGCAAAAGCTTCAACCGAGGAAGGTAAAACGGATAACAAGGGTCCTGTTTATATACAGAAGAGTGATGTTGTCAATTATGAAATCTCCAAAGTAATCGAGGAGATGAAAATATCGCCCGGCAAGTTGAAAAAATTGAGCGTCGGTGTTCTTGTCAATACTTCCTCCGGTATAACCGCCGGTCAATTAAAAGACCTAAAGGCTGTCATTGCCTCCGTTTCCGGTATAAATCCCCAAAGAGGCGATGTCCTGACTGTAAGGGCTATCAAGTTCAAAATAATAGAGATACCGGAAGAAGAAGAGGAAAAGAATCAAATTGAAAAATATATCAATAAATTTGCTCCATACATTATTCCATGTTTTTCTCCTTTCCTGATTTTTATCTTTCTGCTTACTCAGCTCAAAAGAAACAATCGCGGGGGTTCCAAAAGAAGTAAGAAGTCGGCTGTTGAAGATGAGAGCATTTCTCTTCTCAAGGCTGAAAGATCGCCCGTTTTTGAAAAGCCCGGTTTCAAGAAGGAACCGGTTGATAACTCGGCCAGGGATAATATCCGCGAGCTTGCCAAGGATAATCCCAAGGAAGTTGCTCGAATAATTGAAAAATTGGCATCCGGAGAGTGATTAAAAAGTGCCTGCTGAAACAGAAAACAATTCTATGTCAATGGGTAAAAGAAAAGCGGCAATATTATTAAAAATGCTGGATATCGATGGCGTTACCAATGTAACCAGGTATATGAGCCAACTTAAAGTACAGGAGCTTGCCTATATAGCTACAGATATCAAGAATATACCCAAAGATGAGCTTGATAGTGTTGTGACCGAATTCAATGAAATGATGCCGTCAAGTTCAGAGACAGTCTCCTTTGATAGTAATTTTGCCACCGAACTCCTGAAAAGACAAGTAAAAGAAGACAAATATTTCGCCCTTGATTTCCTCAAGCGTACCAACCTGATGCAGGAGGATCTTACCCAAAGCTACCTCCTCAGAGAGAAGCTCTTGATAAAACAATTGACGGATACCATAATTAGTGAGCATCCTCAGGTTGCAGCATTTATTATGTCATATCTTCCCATTGATAAGGCGGGAAAGATAATGTCAAAAATATCTCCAGAGCGTTATACCGATCTTGTCTATAGAATTTACAACATGAAAGCTCCAAACGGTATGGCTCTCAAGCATCTGGATGTAATACTCGGTGAAAAATTGAATTGCCTGGTTACATCGGGTACAACGGATGTGGGTGGTATTGATTCACTTGTCAAGATTATAAAAGGAACAAGCGGAAATATTCAAAAGTCAATAATCGAGAACCTGGATAATGAACACCCTGAATTATGCGAGCAGGTAAAACAGCGTATTATTGTTTTTGAGGATATCGTTCTTCTTGATGGTCGAAGTGTTCAGAAAGTCCTCAAAGAAATTGATATGCACACCCTTGCTCTTGCGGTTAAAAAAGTTGGCGATGAAATCAGGGATATCATTATCTCGAATCTTTCCGAAAGAGCAGGTTGTACACTTAAGGAGGAGATGGACTCCCTGGGGAAAGTACCTCTGAGGGAAGTGGAATCGGCACAGCAAAAAATCGTAGAAATCATCCGACAGATGAAAGAACGTGATGAAATCACCATCAGGAGAGAAGGAGAAATCTATGTCTGATAATCTCGATTATTCAAATGAAACACTTTCTTGTTCAACCGGTGGAAATGACCTCATAGATCGCCAGAGGCGCGCCGAGAGAATTTGTCAGCTTGCCAGGAAAAAATGTAAGATGATTATTAATCAGGCAGAAAACCGCGCCGAGAAAATGCAATGCAAGGCAAAGGAAGACGGATACAGGGAAGGATTAAAGCTGGGCAGAGAAGAGGGTGGAATCAAGGGAGAAGAGGAGTTCTTTCGTTGGACGAGTGAAATACTGTCAAGAATTGAGGGCGTGGAAAGAAGGTACTATGAAGAACTTGAAAATCTACTTGATTCACTTGAGCCAAGAATAACGGAACTTGTTCTCGAAATTGTGGGAAAAATTGTCTTACACCATGTTGAAGAAGATGAGGAACTTATTATGAGAACGATAAAAGATGCATTCAGAAATCTATCCTATAGCGACAGCGTTATTCTCTCTGTACACAGCTCGGAAATTAAAAAATTATCAAAAAGAAAAGATGAGGTTGTTTCAACAAGCGAGGCACTTGTTGACCTCGAAATTACGACCGATGCAACAGTTAATAGAGGCGGATGCCTTGTCTCGTCTTCAACCGGGATCATAGACGCCCGAATTGAAAGCAAGCTGGAGGAAGCCCATGACCTCGTCACCACTTGACGAAAGAATGAATGAAGTCAGAGATAAATTGACCAAAAAAATTGATCAATCCTTATCGAGGATCAAGTCCGCAGATTTAAACCGTATTTATGGAAGATTAATCCAGGTCATCGGAACAACTGTTGAATCGATAGGGCCTCCATCCTCGGTGGGAGATTTCTGTTGGATTCATTCAAATACAGGGAGAAGAATCCCGGCTGAAGTTGTAGGTTTCAAGGAAAACCGCGTTATACTCATGCCGTTTTCCAATATGTCCGGAATTCAACCGGGTAACCAGGTCAGGAGTACAGGAGAACCTCTGAGAATTGGGGTTGACAGTCTGTTGTTGGGGCGCGTTCTCGACGGACTCGGTAATCCCATTGACAACAAGGGGGAATTTGTTGCCGAAAAAAATATCAATGTTGTCAACTCGCCTCCACCCCCACTTGAGAGGAGTCCCATCAATGAGCCGCTGTCAACGGGAATAAGGGCCATAGACGGTCTTATAACAATCGGAAAAGGTCAGAGAATCGGTATATTCTCAGGAAGTGGCATCGGGAAAAGCACGATTATGGGAATGATTGCAAGAAACGCAAGCTCCGATGTTAATGTTATCGGACTCATCGGTGAGCGTGGACGCGAAGTGCCGGAATTCATCAAGAGAGATCTGACAGAGGAAGGCTTGAAAAGATCGGTGGTAGTTGCAGTCACTTCTGACAAGCCCCCGCTTCTGCGTATCAAGGGAGCGTTATGCACCACCGCTATAGCCGAGTATTTCAGGGATATGGGACTGAACGTCCTGTTGATGATGGACTCCGCCACCAGGATTGCAATGGCGCAAAGAGAGATTGGACTTGCAGTGGGCGAGCCTCCCACGACAAAAGGATATACTCCCTCGGTTTTCACGCTTCTTCCACAGATTCTGGAAAGATCCGGCACATCATCCGTAGGCTCCATCACCGGGATCTATACCGTTCTCGTAGAGGCCGACGACATGAATGATCCGGTGGCGGACTCGATGAGATCCATATTGGACGGGCATATCGTCCTGTCAAGATCGCTTGCCCAAAAGAATCATTATCCATCCATCGACGTTCTTGCGAGCATAAGCAGGGTGATGGACCAGGTCACCGATAAGTCACATCGGGAATCGGCAACAAAATTCAGGCGGACACTTGCCCGCTACATGGATTCCGAGGACCTCATAAATATCGGTGCATATTCAACAGGTACAAACCCGGAAATTGACTACGCAATTGAAAAAATCGATGACATCAATAATTACTTACAACAGGAAGTTTCTGAAACAACTACTTTTGCGGATACAACCGAAATGTTGAAAAGTATATTCGTATAAGCGTATTGCGAGGAGAATATGGATAAAGATATTATCTCACAAGAAGAAATAGATCTGCTTTTATCGATGGAAGAGACCGATGATAATCCCGGAAATCAAGCGGATGAAGTTTTAATTCCCAAAGACCGGGAAACCGTGGGCTCGGTATTGGAAAAAGATCCTCCCGGCACAGGCGATAATATCAGTCAGGATGAGATTGATACGCTGTCAGGTGAGACGGCGGGGAAGCAGACGGTTAACCTTACAGATGTCGGAAAGGACTTCGGCTCTCCCTCATCGGGTGACAATATCAGCCAGGACGAGATTGATACGCTGTTGGGTGAGACTGCGGGGAAGCAGACGGTTAACCTTAATAATGCCGTAAAGGAATCCAACTCTCCCTCATCGGCCGATACTATCAGCCAGGATGAGATTGACAGTATGCTTGAGGGCACCCTTGTTGATGACGAACCGGGGAAAACGGAATCTGGTGGTGATTCATCCGGTTCCGACTCTGCCGGATCGACAGTTTCTCCGGTTCCAGAGAAACCTCCAACTGTTGACATGGATACATTGATTGTTCCCGAAAAGACGAAGGAGAAATACAAGCTTTATGATTTCAGGCGCCCCGATAAGTTGTCCCGTGACCAGGTGAGGCGCATGAAAGTGTGTTTTGAATCAGCCCCCCGTTATCTGATGAATTATTTTGCCAAATTGCTCCGGAGCAGGATAGAGGTGAATCTTGTCGAGATCGACCAGAGAAATTACGGTGATATATTCGAGGGGGAATCGAATCTGACAGTAATAGGTGTTTTCAACCTGGGTTCAGGTAAAACCGACGGGATAATCGAGATATCCACACACCTATTCTATTGCATAGTCGAGAGATTAATGGGGGGAACGGGAACCAGCATAACCCCCATAAGGCCTGTCACTGATTTCGAAAGATACCTGGCAACTGATATTTATAATTCAATTCTGCAGTTTTATAAAGATATTCTTGCAAAAATAGTTAAGATAGAGCCTGTAGTCGATGTCATTGAGTCTGACAGTCAATTCATTCCAAAAACCCTGTCCGAGGATGAGATACTTGTTAGAAATACATATGAAATAAAAATAGACGGAATATCCGGTTATCTTAACATAAGTATTCCTTATGTTTTTATCGGTCCCTATTTTGCCCGGTTCAGCAATCTCGTTAAGAAAAAAGAGAAAAAAAAGCCCGATATTTCAAGCGCATTTGTGAGGAAGGGCATGGGGCATATAAAAATTCCGGTTTATGCGGAGTTTAACAAAAAGAATATAAGTGCGGGAGAAGCTATGAGACTCTGTAAGGGAAGTATTATAACATTGGAACATCCCCGTAATATGCACTTGAAGGTTAATATTAACGGACGTCCCAAGTTTATGGGTGTTCCCGGTTTGAAAGGAAATAAATTGTCGATTAAAATAACTCAAATTGTTGAGGATGATGAGGAAATATGTCAATCTTTTTAAATGAAAACCAGCAAATAATCCTGATGGACCTCTTCGAGAACTGGATGAGGGCCAACGAAGAAATCCTGGGTTCTATTTTGAACAGAAAATTGGTAATATCGCCCTCCAATTTATCTGACAAGCCCATAGGCAGGGAGTCTGCGCTTATCAGCAAATCGGACTTCCTTGCCTTTCCTCTCACTATGTCGTCAGGGATTCTTGGTAATTGCTATCTTCTTTTTCCCCGGAAAGATCTTGCGGTTATTACGGATCTCATCATAGGTGGAGACGGTTTATCACCGATGACGGAGTTCGATAATCTCCATATAAGCGTTCTTGAGGAAGCATTAAGCCAGATTGCCGGATCTCTGGGATCAATATTATCTGAAAACCTGATGAGAGCAATAGGTGTGCACCTGGGCAAATCGGAACCCACACCAGAAAAATTACTAATTAACCAGAATATGATTTGCCTGGACTATGACATCAGCCTGGAAGGTGTTTCATCGCTGAAGATGGAGCTTCTTGTTCCGGTAGATTTCTGTGAGGAAGTGGCACACCAAATTATCGAGCTAAAAAGACCTGATCACGATTCCAGTAACGTCCGGGGCGGGTCGGGAACCGGTGGAACTCAGTCGATATATCGAAAAGCAGTATTCCCCAGGTTTGGCGATAACGGAGGGGGAGGAAACGAGCCAAAGATCGACATTATCATGGACATTCCACTGAAGTTGACGGTAGTTCTGGGGAAAACAAAAGTGAGTATCAAGGATCTTGTCGAACTGGGACCCGGATCAATACTTGAGCTTGAAAAAATGGCCGGAGAACCGGTGGAGTTATATATTAATGATAAATTAATCGGTTACGGGGAGGTTATTGTTATAGAGGAAAACTTTGGTGTCAGAGTGATTGAAGCCACGGGGAGTCTGAATCCGGCAGCGAAAGCGGGAGGAAGGATTTAATGAAGGGGGAGAACCGTCATATTGCCATTATCATATTGGTTCTCCTTGTTTTTATTGTGATTTTAAACGGAGTTGCCTGTGCGAGACTGGCCGGTATTCCAAAAGTCAAAATTGATTGGGGAGGCTCCAATGCACGGGACGAAGTGGCATCATCGCTTCAAATACTCATCCTGATTACAATTCTCTCCCTTGCGCCGGCTATCCTGATTATGATGACATCATTCACCAGGATAATAATTGTCCTGTCTTTTTTACGTCACGCCATAGGGACGCAACAGATCCCACCCAACCAGGTACTGGTATCTTTTGCGCTGTTTCTTACATTCCTGACAATGTACCCCACATTCAACAAAGTGAATCAAAGCGCGATGAAGCCTTATATGGAGGGAAGCATCTCGCAAAAAAAAGCTATTGTCAGGGCGGAGAGTCATATGCGTAAATTTATGTTCAGGCAAACCCGTGAAAAAGACCTTGAGCTTTTTCTTTACGCCTCCGACACCAAACGTCCGAATAGCAAGGAAGATATTCCCACGATGGTACTTGTTCCCTCTTTCATACTCAGTGAACTTCGAACCTCTTTTACTATGGGCTTTACGCTTTTTATCACATTTGTGATCATCGACATGGTTGTAGCTTCAGTGCTGATGTCCATCGGCATGTTCATGCTTCCGCCGATGATGATCTCCCTGCCGATAAAGATAATGATATTTGTAATGGTTGACGGCTGGTATCTTGTAGTGAAATCACTTATTTTCAGTTTCAATTAGAAGGGCAGGAGTTTCAGACTCAACACCTTCTCGACGATTTTCTTCAACTCCACCATTTCGAAAGGCTTATAGAGTATATTTATCCCCCTGGATTTAAAATCTTCCTCCATCTTTTTGTCGAGAATGTCTCCTGTGCACAAAATAAGACGGTTTAGCAGGCCCGGTTTTTCCTTCTGCCAAATTTCTATCATCTCATCCCCACGTATATCCGACATTATCATATCCGAGATTACCAGATCATATTCATTTGATTTAACACTTGCGAGGCATGAAGTGCCGTTATTCACACCCTCAACATTATGTCCCAGTCTCTTGAGATAGATAATCATTAACTTGGAGACAACGGGATCGTCCTCAGCAATAAGTATGTGCCCACTCCTTATGCTAACCTCTTTTACGACGTTTCTTGTCTTCTCGGGGGCGGCGTTTTCTTTTATGGGGAGTTCCACAACAAACTTAGCACCTCCCAAGTGACTTGTTTCCACTCTTATATCCCCATTGTGCTTTTTTAGAATATCTCTGGAAAGACTTAGTCCCAGGCCTGTTCCCTTGCCATTTTTCCTTGTTGTGAAGAATGCTTGAAAAATCTTACCTATATTTTCCTGTGGAATCCCGGGACCATTGTCTTCAAAAGTGATCCTGACGTATTTCTTCCTTGTTTGGGTTCTGATAACCAGCAATTTGTTTTTTCCGTTACAATTCATTAAAGCATGATTAGCATTGACAATAAGGTTGAGGAATACCTGTTGGATCCTGTTAACGTTAATCAGAACCCCGGGCATGTTGTCTTGTAATTTTGTGACGATTTTCATTTTTTTCGTATTTTTCTGATATTTCCACAGGTTCAGGGTACTCTCTATTGTTTCATTTATGTCCGCAAGCGTCTCGTTGTCCCGATACTTCCTGGAGAATGATAGAAAATCGTCCATAATCCTCTTACATCTGAGTGATTCCTGCCGGATTATCTCAAAACATTCTCCGCACACGTCGGGATCTTTCATATCATTAAAAGTCTCGGAAAGCCCTAACATCCTGGTGAGTGGATTGTTTAGCTCATGTGCTATTCCTGATAAAAGACTTCCCATCACTCCCATTTTCTCGGCATGGAGTAATTGTTCCAATGTATTTTTCTTTTCGAGCGCTATTGAAACCTGTGCAAGCACCCATTCAATGAATTCTACAGTATCCTTTTCAATGCCATCAACTTCTTTTGTTGTAATCCATAGAATACCCACTCGATTCGATTGAGCAATAACAGGGAAGCTGTAGAGAATGAATTGATCCCGGTCATTTTTCATCATTTCCCTTATTATATCTTCGTTTCTGTCCTCTTTTCCGGCCATGGCTTTGAGTGTATCAAGATTGATACCCATTTCTTCAAAATCTGGACTTTTGCAAAATATATTTTCCTCCATCCTTGCAAGATCAAGCGCGAATCCACACTCCGGCAGTACTCTCTTCAGTCCATCGATTAGAATTTCTGCCGTATTTCGGATTGATTCATTATTAATAATCGATTGATCTATCCTGTGCATGAGTGAAAGCTCTTTTATCCTTACACGCAGATCTTCATCCGTCTTTTGATAAAGCCTGGCATTTTCTATGACCCTTGATGCCTGGTCAGAGAACATCGTGAGGATCCTCGTTTCTTCCTCGGAGTAATATTTTTTTTCAAAACTGTAGATTGAGATACAACCTTCCACCTCACTTCTAACGATGAGGGGAACGGAAAGAACGGATTGAAAGTGAAACGCATCTGCAAGCTTGAGGAATTTTTTGTATTCATGACTGGAATACACATCAAATATCTGATATGGAATTGCTTCGCCAACAGCACGTCCCTCACATCCCTCGCCCAGTTTCATTTTTATTTCCGTGTTGAAATAACTTGTGAAATCGTCAACCAAGGCAGGATTTCGAATTGATGCCTTGATTGTATTATCATCGTCAATTTTAAAAAGACAACAAAAACAGCCTTCAAAAACACTTGCTATCATCTGTACGATATATTTAATTATCTGTCGGGGATCGAGACTGGATGAGAGCATTTGCCCTGCCTGGTAGAAATATGAAAGAACCAGGTTCTGCTTACCGATAGATTTCGAAGTTTCTTCTAACTCTCTGACATATTTTTTTAGCTCATGTATCTCCGCCTGATGTTTGTTTTTCAACTTCCCCATTTGATCGGTATGCCGATTGGTTATTGTATTTACAATTTTGAATGTGGAGGATAAAAGTTGTGAGCATTCACCATTTACTGTTATTGATTTACATCTTTTAGATAGACAATCAATCTGCCTCGAAGTCGGGGCAGAATTCTCCTCTTCAGTTTTCCCGTTATCACCGCCATTATCGGGGTGACCGGGATTTTCTTCAGAGAAAGGATAGTTTTTAATAAATTGGTTGATGTCTTTATTGCTCATAAATACCCCGTTCTGATAAATTTTGCTTGTTTTTAGTGTTTCCTCAAATAATATATCGACAAATATATCGACGAAATCAGTTTTTTTAAAGTTAATATACGAAAATTAATGAGATTTGCCGCTTGCTTTTCCTTTGTCGAGAATGACAATATCCACCCGGCGATTCTTGATACGGTTTTTTTCATTGGAGTTGGGAAACATCGGCTGATACTCGCCATACCCTACAATGGATATTCTCTCCGGTTTTATATTCTTTTTCATGATTAAATATTTTGCAACATTAGTAGCCCTCATTGTTGAAAGCTCCCAGTTTGAGTCAAATTTACCGTTGCCAATTGGAATATTACAGGTATTTCCCTCGATCCTCAATGGGTTGTCATATTCTTTTAATACCGGGATAATCGCTTCCAAAACCGTCCTGCATCTTGCCATGAGCTCCGCTTTTCCAATTACAAACAGAAGCTTATCCGTCAAAAGACTAACAGTCAATCCCCTCTCTTCAAGTTTGAGAATAACCACATGGCTGAGTTTTTTCTTTTTTAAAAGAACTTTTATTTTTTGTTTAATCTCTAACAAATTCTTACGGGAATTTGATGGTCCTGCGCCCTTTTCTTTATGTTTTTCCTTTTTCTTTTCCTTTTCTTTTTGTTTCTCTTTTTGTTTTTCCTTTTCTTTTTCTTTGTTCTGATTCTTTAAAAGCTTCTTAAACATTTCCATTTGTTTCTTCTCTATTTTTACATCCCGATTATTTTTAACGGCATCTTTTTTATGGGGAGTTGTCGAGACCACACCACCTGTTGACAAATTGCGCGAGAGTGCCTCCGCCAAGGCCCTGAAGCTTTGTTCGTTCATTTTCGACATTCCGTATAGTATGGCAAAAAGTGCAAACAACAGGGACATCATATCGGCATATGAAAGAAGCCAGCTATCTCCGCCACTATTGACTTCCTCACTTTTATTAAGCCGTCTCGACTGATATCTCCGCTTTTTCAAACTGTTCCACCACCTGATTAGCTTCATCTTCCGGTTCTTCTGCTTCTTCTTCTTGCTTCTTTGTATCTTTCACCTGAATTTTCGAGCAGAATGCCTTTAGTTTTTCCTCCACCATGAAAGGATTATCACCCTCGTGTATCGATTGCAAACCCGTGAGTACCATCTCGTAATACTGACTTTTTTCTTCATTGTTTTTATTGATTTTATTTGCAAAAGGTCTTAAAAATACATTAGAAAATACAATGCCATAAAAAGTGGTTATAAATGCCTGGGCAATTCCGGAACCAAGTTTATCAGGCTCTGAGAGATTTGCAAGCACCTGGATAAGTCCCATAACAGTACCAAGCATTCCAAAAGCGGGTGCGAGGTCCCCCATCCGGGAGAAAATAGTAACACCCAATTTATCCTCATTCTTCTGGACTTGAATTTTTGTGCCCATAACCATGAAGAGAACCTCCGAGTCAACACCATCGACAATGAGTTGAAGTCCCAATCGAATCAATTCATTGTCCTGCTGATCGATCCTATCCTGGAGAGCCAAAATTCCTTCACGTCTTGCCTCCGTGGCAAGTTCGATGAACAACTGGACTGTCTCAAACCACTTTATCCTGGCAGGTTTCATGGTTTTCTTGATAATATTAAAAGTAGAAAGTCCTTCCTTGATTGAAATGCCGACAAGTGTTGCTCCGATTGTGCCTCCGGCAACAATTACAAACGAATCCAGGCTTGCATAGGACTTAATATTTCCACCCGCAAAAACAATTCCGAAAACCAGAATGACGAGACATAATACGACTCCAATAATAACGGAAATATCCATCTTTTTTGGAAACTCCTAATCAAAATATCAACAGATTGTTTAGTAGATTTGAAAATCATATGCTATGTACCCGACATGCTTCTTGCCATGATTGTTGACTTGTAATCAACAATCATTCGGATAACTTCATTCAATTTCTGGTTTACCATGATTTTTTTGCCCGATGTAAGTGTGAGGACCAGGTCGGGTGTTTCCTCGATAATTTCAATCTGATCAGAATTCACAATTACCTCTGAGTTGTTAATACGATTTAGCCTGATCATGTCCAAAACCCCTTCTTCTGTTATCGTTTGAGATTTGCCATTTCCTCGAGAATCTTGTCCATCACGGTTACCACTCTCGAATTTGCTTGAAATGCTCTTTGAGCAATAATCATGTTGGTAAACTCAGAGCTCAGATCAACATTTGATAACTCCAGGGCGCCGCTGGTAAGTGATCCCCTGGATCCGCTGCCTGCGATTCCCACCTGTGCCGCTCCCGAGTTCGCAGTTTCCTTGAGGATTCCGCTGTCAGTTTTCTCAAGTCCTTCCGGATTAAGAAAATCGGCCAGTGCAATTTGCCCCACGGTTCTTGTAAAACCGTTTGAGAAAGATCCCACAATTTTTCCACTGTTATCTACTATGAACGACTGAAGCGTCCCGGTTTCAAATCCGTCCTGATTCTTTGCAGCCACTGAGTATTGACCGGGTGTAGCCAGTTGTGTCATATCGGAGAAATCAAGGGCGATAGATAGTTCCTCCGCACCTTCTCCCACATCGTATTCAACCAGGGGATTTTCATCACTGCCTTCCACATCGAGTGAGCCATCTGTAAGAAAAGCCACATTTCCACTTCCGGCATCTTCATCGTCAATCTGTGCATCGAAACTCCAGGCAGAATCCCCTGTTTTCTTGAATTCTAAAGTGAGTTTATGCTCTTTTCCAAGAGAGTCATATACAACAGACTCCGTTAAATATACGCCTCCTACTACCGGAGGACCCGCAGCATACGTTTCCTGAGTTGCATCAAGGTTTCCCGTATATGAAATATTTTGTGTCGCTGTTGCAATGGAAGCTTCCCCGATTGGTATTTCAATATTCTGAAGTCCTCCCGAGCTATCTATCTCGCCGTTCTGGGCAAGCCAACCCTGAACCTTATATCCGTTGCCGTCAACAAGATTGCCGTTGACATCTATTGAAAGGCATCCATTTCGCGTGTAACCTGTGCTGGCGTCGCTTTTTACAATAAAAAATCCGCTTCCCGTTATCGCCAAGTCAGTGGCCCTGCCTGTTGTCTGCAGGATGCCCTGGGTGTATTGCGTGGATATACCCCCAAGACTTGACCCCAATCCAATCTGGAAAGGATTTGTACCACCTCTTCCTCCGGACGGGGAGGATGCTCCTTTCAAAGTCTGACTCAGAAGTTCCTTGAATGAAACGCTCGATCTTTTATATCCGGGAGTCTGCATATTAGAGATATTATTTCCCACCACGTCCAGCACTCTCTGGAAATTTGTAAGACCCGTTATTGCATTGAAAAGTGCAATGCTCATTGAAATCCTCCTATTCTTTGATTATAAAATCATTCGATATCCCTTACCAGGGAGATATCATAAAATGAGCCGTCGATCACAACTCCTGGGAAACCATTTTCAATCCTGATTCCCTCTACGTTTCCGACAACATTTTCCCCTGTTTCCGGGTTAATAACAGTCACTTTTTTTCCTATCAAGTTAATTGAATTCATCAGGTTTTGATAAAGCATCATTACTCCCATTGTTTCATTAAGTTCTTCCAGTGTCTGCATTGTCTGCATCTGTGTCATCTGGGTTACCATTGCCTCATTATCCATTGGCTCCATCGGGTTCTGGTGGGTAATCTGTGTTATGAGCAAGTCAAGAAAATTGTCGGTGCCGCCAGTTGTCAAACTGCTGGCATCTTTTGCCGTGCCGGATTTGGCGGTTGCAAGACCCTTGACAACGGCTCCTGCAAGAGCCACTCCTCGCTGAATAAGACTTCCTACTCTCAGATTGTTCATATCATTAACCTCCAGGGATTATATTAGAAAACTGTAACGCGACTCACCGACGATTTGAATAGTATCCTCGGAATCGACTTCAATATTTGTTGATTTGTCGTCTGAACTGTTGCTCGATTCCCATTTGTTTCTCCCCGAATCTTCAGGAGAACGACCCCATCCCAGGTTTATATTACTCTCCCCGAGTGTGATACCGTTCTGTGCAAGAGCTGAAACAAGCTCGGGGATACTCTCTCTTATATATTCCGCCGCTTCACGACTGCAGACAAAATCAGTACGGAGGACTTCGTTTTCCATCTGAAGGGTAATATTTACCTTCCCAAGGCGAGGGGGCTCCAACCTGATCTCTACAATTTCCCTGTTATTAGCTTCCTGATTGGAAAAACGGGTCATTGTCTCGGTGAGTTTTTCCGTGAGATCTGACAGCTTCACACCGACCGGTTCTTTTTCTTTTACGTTCGTAAGGGCTGATAATTCATTGGAAGAATAGTTCTTTACAATCACTTCATCGAGGTGTTTGATGTCTTTTGTCGATGTCTCCTCTATCTGATCTTCAATCCTGATTTTAGGATCTGTCTGCAGTTTTTCTGATTGGTCATTATTGTTAAATTTCTTTATATATTGAAATTCCAACTTGCTATTGTCCGAATGTTTTTCGTCCGGGATCAGTTTCACTTTATCCCGACCGGCGATGTTCCCGGTTCCTACAGATAAATTAACCTTGACTTCACCCGGTTTATCTGTTCTTCGAAGAGTACCCGGTTTCAAATCGTAAACATGTTTGTGTCTGCCCGTTGATAAAAGTTCTGGTATTGAGGTTGCTGCAACATTCGAAGTTCTGTTTGTTGACGGGAGCTTCAAATTGTTCTTGTTAGAGTTAAAGTCTGTTAAAGCTTCATTCTCATCCAGTTTATCCGGTACTTTTGGTTGAAGATTCGATAAATTTCCATTTACAGTTTTGCCCGATTTATCAACTTGTTTTATTTCTCCACCGAGAACATTCAAATTATTGCCTTTTGATTCATCGTTAATAATACTATTCAAAAAATTTCCATATTTACCGAGAGAAGTAGAAAGCTTCGTGTCCGGGTCTTTCTGAGGCTTGCAATCGTTCCCGTCATTCTTTACATTCATTTGCGAAATGAGGGGTGATAATATTTCCTTCATAATATTAGAGTCGAAAGCAAGCGGGGCAGTCTGTAATTTGGCATTCTTCTTTTTATTGTGAGTTTTTTTTGGGCTATTTCCGGAAATGTCACAAATTCCACCGGCATCTCTCACGGAATTCAATGTCCTGAAAAAATAGGGTTTGAGATTCTTGTCGGATGCAAGTTCATTTTTGTTTCCGGAAGACGCCCTGTGAAAAGAGCTTTTCAAGTTGGACAGCAATGATATTAACGCTTCCATTTTTTCACCTCATAGATAGAATCGGCATTTTACACCAATTATTAAGACCTCGTTAATATCTCATGTTATGTATTGCTTTGAAATTTTTCACCACAGAATTTGTTAAAACAAATAGAAGGATGCAAAGCTTTAAATAAAAGTTACTATCCACCGCAGAGAACGCAGAGGACGCAGAGTTTTAATGAAATTATCACTCCAGACAATTACTAATTCCATTAAATTTGGGAAGAGGCCGGTCTCCCGACCAGCTTAAAACATTATTAAATCGTGGTTTAAAAATTCCCCGCAAAATGGGGCTGAATAGTTACGAATAAAATCATGAAGTTTTTTGAAGATGGGGTTTGGGGAATAAACTATATAAATACTCGCATTTCGCACATGTGAATTTGTTGAGAAGTAATAGAGTAAAGTTCAAGTGCTTTAAGGTGATATACTCTCGTGAATATAATTTGTCATCATCTAAAATGTCGATAAACCTGTAGCACAGGCATTTATGCCTGCCAATTAAGATGACAATTCTTTGTATTTATTCAGACCCGTCACTGTAGGAGAGGCTTCCAGCCTCGATTTTCGTGGCAAGATGCTACTCCTGCAAGGGAGGACTGAATGCTTACAATTCTTTTGCAGTTGAGTATAACAGGTGTTTTTCAGGTGAAAACAGGCGTTATAAGGGGTTTAAGACAGCACCACAATTTATTGTGGTGAATTGAGTGTAAACCCCACCACTACAGCGTTCTAACCACTTCAGTGGTTTACCTCATCAAAAAACCGTTGAAACGGTTAAATTGAGGTGGGAGGTAGGTTTTATAAGCTTCTAACCACCCGATTAAAATCCGGGTGTTGTCTTAAAAACTCGAAATTTTATTAACACAGTGAAATATGCCTATAAGGCTATTAAAGAATATTTCTCAATCGCATTTTGACAAATTGGGTGACTTAATTAAAAGATATCAGGTGTGCGAAATCTAAGAAATAAGATCTTTGGACACAAAACTGCCAGAGCACTGAATATTTATCTATATCAAATCTTTCAATTTGTTTTTCAGCCCCCTGTTAATAAGAGAGAGAAAAGTGATTCCCAGGATCACGACCCAAACGGTTTGTTGATTCCAGGGATTTAGCACAAACCCCATAGCCACGCCTGCCGCCGGCGGATGCTCGGTGTCGGTGATTACCATAATAAATATTGCCAGTCCCACTGCAACCGCAGCCGCAAGAACTGCGGAATTCCTGTTGCTAAGCAAAATCTTTATTACCTCGGGTTGTTGTGAAACATACCAGCAGGCGCATCCCACAATTACCCCAACAAGAGTCCCTCCGATTACTCTCCGGGGACTGGCATTATCACTGTGTGGCATTGCAAAAAGGGTAAAACTGCTTGCGCCCATCGATGCCACAATTGTTGTCTGGGTGAGAACGTCAAGAAGGCGCATGATAATAATAATCGCAATTGTTGCTAATAAGCTTTGTAAAATGTATGAACTCGTATTATTTCTGAATTTTTTGTCAAACAGTCTCATAATTCACTCACTGTCCATCTCCCTTTTTAATTCCCATCTCCAGTTATTAATTGTACGTCGTGTCACCTTGTAATTGTAACGGTTCAGGAGGATCAACCTGACATTCTCATCTGAAAAAGGATGAGAAAGACTCCTTTCATTTATCCTTTCTCTTTCCTCTTCCAGGATAATTCTCATAAAGCGTTTACCCTTTCTTTTTTTCAGCTCCCGCTCTGAAATAAAAAGACTTCTCAGAGGTAATAATTTGCCTCGCATTTTGATGTATTTTCCCTTGATCAGCCTGGATATCCAGGATATATCGACATCAAGTTTGTGGGATACATCGCCTATGTGGAAAACTTTCAATTCTGTCTCATCATTTGATAGCAGGTAGGGAGTCTGAACGGCAACGGCTGTTTCAATCACCTGGTTGATAAGATTAAAGCGCAAGTTGATCCAGCTCATTCTAAGCTTGAGCTTGTTGAATTCTTTTATTTCATTGAATGTCAGCTTTCCTTCTTTGTGAAGAGTAGTTATTCCGGATTCTTCTATGATATATCTCGTGCGATAACGGGTAAAATCAATCTGGATTTCTTTTTTAAGGGGATACAATTCCGCCGCTATTTCAAGGTGCAAAGGCGGAGATGTTGTGGGGCGAACCGTTATATGGTCCGACATTGCATCGACAAGTTGAATTTTATCTATAATCCCCGAGCGAAATTCCCTGACATTTTCAACGGGAATATTAAAAACCTGTGCAACCTCGGAATCCGTACCCTCACCCTCCAGGAAGTAATAAACAAACTTGTCTCTTCCTATTTCCCGGATCTTATAAAGAATTTCCTTTTGCTCCTTGAGCAGTGTTTCCACATCAACCGTCTCCATCTGTGCAACGGGAGAATCCGGTATGGGAATAAATTTCCTTATAGGTTTTATTTTGATTACACGATTGTCTCCGGAAAACAGGTGGATTTTCCTGAAAACTGATGAATCCTCAACTTCTCTGACCATTTTCCAAAAGTCTCTCCAGGATTTTTCAAGGTAATTTGAGAGGTGCATACCCATGTGCATCTTTTGGGTTTGAGTTAATGTTTTTTCAATGTGAAGTCCAAGATCCATGAGAAACTCCGTTTATCTTATTTGTAATATGACTTACGCAAAATGAGGAGTTAGCCGAGGAGTTAGCCCTGTCATTCTGAGCGATACACGAGAGAGTTACTTTAATCCGATGATTTTCTGAAGGACGGGATTTCCTTGATCTCCCAAGGTTCACATAGCGAAGAATCTCTTTAATATTTGCTTGAAGGAGATCATTCGCCATGAGAAAAAATCTTTCGCTGATTAATAATCGGAGGTATGCAGTCCCCGTTCTTGTCGGGATTGATCCGACAAAGTAAGGCGATCGTTTTCCGCTCAGGATGACAAAATGTGTAAGTCCTGTTATAACTAGGAGTTTTCGGATAGAGATATTTTACCCTTCATGTGTTGTGAATTTGTTTTGTATCTATTGCCGTAAAGGTTACAACGGGCAAATAAAAAAACTGAACATAAGTGACCATGTTCAGTTTTTTATTTCTTGATATTCCCGGATCTATTCTTTTATCTTATCGGTAAGATTCATAATAAGCCATTTGTCGCCTTCGCGGAGTAGGATAACCTCATTTTTCCCATTATTATTTATTTCCTTGTCACCCTTCTTCAAGAGCATATCAAACTGGGTAATGACCACAACCTTGTCCTGAAGAACCTCCTTGAAATGAAATTTCAGATTCTTTATGGAAACCGTAATTTCTCCATTTTTTACTGAATCGGCAATTCCCAGAACCGCGTCTATGTTTCCAAGGACATTCGGGTTGTCTGCGACTTTGACTTTCTTTGCAGTTTCCGCAGTCAACATTTTTTTCATACCTTCTACATCACCTGTCTTTATTTTGCCATAGAAAGTATTGAGATTTTTCACAATTAAGTCTCTTGTCTCCTGTTCCTGGCACCAGCCGGTGGAAACAATTGTGAGTAACAGCAGTGTAACGAGTGATAGAATAAACAGTTTTTTCAAAATTCCATACCTCCTTCTAATAATTTTACTAATAGAATATACTGCCAGATACCGGGGTCCTATAGTAGGATACTATAGAAAGATGCTATTCCCTTTTAAGATTTATATAATAAAGAGGTTAGTATTAACCGCGGAGTTCGCTGAAACAAGTTCAGGATGACTTTTTGGACATCCCCAATATAAAGTTCAAATAACATCCAAGAGATTATCCCAAATGCCACCCAAGAGATTATCCCAAATGCCACCCAAGAGATTATCCCAAATACCACCCAAGAAATTATCCCAAATACCACCCATGAGATTATCCCAAATACCATCCAAGAGATTATCCCAAATACCACCCAAGAAATTATCCCAGATACCACCCATGAGATTATCCCCCGGCTTCAGCCGGGGGTTGAGTAAAGAAAAGAACTTATAACCGTTTCAACGGTTTACCCATCTTTCCAAACAAAAAACTTCATTGCTCATTCTCTGTATTCCTTTACACCATGAGTTTGAATCCAGATTCTCACAAATGAATGTAATGCTAATAAAAATCATCTCTTTCCCATGCCAAATTCCCAGTAGGAAGCCGTTAAAACGGCTAAATCTCAAAGAGGAGGGATTGTCTTTTTATGCCCCCAGCTGAAGCTGGGGGTTAATCTCATGGTAAGTATTCAGTCCTCATTCTTTTGTAGGACTGGCATCTTGCCACGAACATCGGGGACAGAAGAAGACCTCCGTTAAAAACCACTTCACCAATCTCTTTATGACTCTGGTTTATTCTTGTCAAGTATTTTTTAAAAACAACAACATCTTATCAGTATCGGGTAACGACCATCAATCCCGGGTGTATGGCTTTACCCAACTCTGGTATTTTGAGATTCTTCGCTGTGTAAATCTTCGTAGATCAAGAAAATTCCGTCTTTGAGAAAGTCATTAGAATAAAGCAAGTTTTTCGTGATCCGCTCAGAATGACAATTGTGTAAGTCTTGTTACATATTAAAATAAGTTCTTTGGACGCTACTGAATCTCTTCGTATATCTGCCCCGTCTTCTCGGCCATTATTTCTATCGTATAATTTTTCTTTATATGCTCACGGCCTGATTTTCCCATTTCAACAAGCTCTTCGTGATCAAGTAAAAAAAACTCTCTTATTCTTTCTGCAAGAACTTCGTGATCATCGGACGGGAAAACGAAGCCGTTCTCACCGTGTTTTACAAGGTGTTTCACATCCGCTACATCGGAGGCGATAACGGGAGTGCCGCATGCCAGGGACTCCATTATAACATTGGGGAATCCTTCCCATCGCGAAGACAGGACGAGCAGGTCGGACTCAGCAATCTCATTTATTACACCGGGGGAATTGCCCCTATATTTCACCATGTCCCCCAGATCGTTCTCCCTGATATAGTCCATCATTTCATCGAATACATCCCGACTCATGATTCGCCCCCATATATCGGCGCGGATATCCTTTATTTCCATTTCGTTTTTCACAATGTTTAGCGCCTTCAACAGGCACATATAATTTTTCTGCCTCGATATACGCCCAACGGATATTATCTTTCTCGAATCGGTATTGTGTGGAGTCTTTTTCTCCTCGGGAATAAGGTCGAAATTTAAGCCATTCTGTATGACCTCGATTTTCCGTTCACCCATGTTTTGCAGGTACTCGTCCCGTCCGGCATATGAATTGGCGATAATCATCTTATCCATCCATCCCATAGCTTTCTCCAACCTGAACCAGGCAGGCGAATAATTTGTGTTCTGTATGTGAGTGATTGACTTTATCCCTGCGATTTTTCCCGCAAGCCTTCCCCAGAATCCGGCGCTCTCTGAATATGCATGGATAATATCAATGTCATTTTTTTTCGCAAACGATGCAAGCTTGAACGGGAATAAGGGATCAAATTTGAATTTCTTTTCGATAACCTTCAGGGTGATTCCGGGGGCGTCAAGTATTTCCTTGAATTGAATAATATTGTGATAGATAAGAATAAAAGGCCTGAACCTGGATTTGTCCAGCGCCCTCGCAAGCTCCACGACTTGTCTCTCCGCCCCGCCGGAACTGAGCGAGGCGATAATATAAAGAATATTCATGGGTTTTTTATGCTTATTACCTGACATACCGGGATTATTTATCAATAATTTTTATTTACCTCCTTCAGGGGTAACTGTTTACCGCAGAGGTCACTGAAACAAATGACATATATTTTCACCGCAAAGACCACAGAGGGTTCAAAAAACTGACTGACCGATGGTCGTATTTCAGATTGTAAAAATGTACCTCGTTTACACCTCATGTTTTAAAAAGATATTATCCGACCAGCCTGGAAACGGCATGAAATCGGGGTTGGAAAACCCCTCCTGCAGGATGGGTCTGAATACATACAAAATTTCTTAGCGGGAATCTTTGCGCTCTTTGCTTCTTTGCGGTTTATCAGAAAATCATCATTAATTAGGAGAACCTGTCTTTATTTAAATTTCAACTTTCTTTGCCCAACGTCTGCTGTATAACTTATAACCAAGACTTTTTACGGCCATTTTTAATGCCCGGGGATTATTCTGTGAGGTGTCGGCATATAAATAATAATAACCCTTTTCTGAAAAAATATTCTCGGCTTCCCTCAACAATCTCTGAGCTGCGTATTTTCCCCAGAAATCATGGTGAATGCTTATATCGTAAACATAAGCGTTTTTCCTTGCGCATATCACATCGTCGGATTTTGTCTGCATAATAATATACCCAACCTGCCTGAAGGTTTCCGTTTCTTCTATGATATATACCGAAATCTCCGGGTCTGATAGAAGATTCATGTCGGAGTAACTGTTGAAACATTCTTCCTCGATTCGTTTCGACTCTTCTTCCAATTCCGGCGGAATCAGGAATTTTGAATTCTGCGCCACGAGTAGAAGAACAAACATCCTATCCCTGTTCTCCATGGGGCGAACCGTATATCTGCGCTGAAGTCTTGTGTTGAGATTTTGATTTTTCGCCTTTTTTATAATCTTGTTAATCTCAATATAAAATCCCCTGTCAAGAAAATAGTCTTCCTCTTCCTTTTCACCTGCTGGAATTTCCACGATTAACCTGGAAAGCTGGTTCTCTTCCGCAAACATTTCCGCCTGATTAATAAAATGATCCATAACCTGCCGCTTCAAACCGGGAATGTCTATATGATAATCAAAAATCCTTGCAAGATATTTTCCCGTGAATAATTCCGCAATTCCCATCTGCAGCAACATATAACCCACGGGATCCCCCGTGTCAATGTCCTCGGCGATGATCAGGGGGAAGGTTTCGGATCTCCCAAGCACATTGTGCCTGTGGTAAACATCTTTTATTTTTTTTACGATTATATCTTTATTTTCAAATCCCATATACTGAGGGAAGGAAGTCTTTTTCTCAAGAAAGCTAAAAATAACATCGGTATCTTTTTTGCTTCCCATTCTATAACCCAGGTTCATGATTTATACTCACCCCGGCTTAATATTATTGTCAATACTCAGACATCTCTTGTTTTTTTGACTTTATATGCATTCTTTTTCTCTCGGGCAATCCCTGCAATTAGGAGTGGGGACAATGGATAATGGATGATGGATAATTGAGGATGGAATATAAAGAGTGGGCTCGATGTCGATATAGTATAATACCCTTGAGATTCCAAGAAATTAGCACTCTAAAGGCAAGACTGCTAATTTTGTAGCATGGCATAGTAATTGGAAGTATAATAGAGCTGTGGTGAGCATGGTGTCCTCTTTGCTCGCTTGACATTTAGCATGAAAAGCACTAAAATACTTACACTTTTAGCACTCTCCATCTCGGAGTGCTAATTCTTGAAAAAAGGAAAACCGATTTCTATATGGATTATGGCTCAAGCATTTCCGGGAGCCGGGATCATAGTTAACAGATTAAAAAGAAAAGGAGGACAAATTTTTATGACAGCAATTACAATCAAGCTGAGACCCCTCGGGGATCGTATCCTGGTAAAGCCACTGGCTCAGGAAGAAGTAACAAAGGGTGGTGTAATTCTACCTGATTCTGCAAAAGAGAAACCCCAGAAGGGTAAGGTCATAGCGGCGGGCAAAGGAAAGCTCACTGATGACGGAAGCAGAGTTGAGATGGAAGTAAAGCCCGGGGATCTTGTAATTTATGGCAAGTATTCAGGAACCGAAGTAAAATATGAGGGTGATGAATATCTGTTTATAAGAGAAGGCGATGTTCTGGCAATCGTTGGCTGATTCAAATGAATTTAATCTGAATTATAATAGAAAATAAATAGGAGGTAAAATATGTCTGCAAAAATGATGGTTTATGATGAGGAAGCAAGAAAAGCCCTGTTAAAGGGATGCAATAAATTATCGAATGCGGTCCGCGTAACACTTGGCCCCAGAGGACGCAATGTAATTCTTGACAAGAAATACGGATCTCCCACAATTACTAACGATGGTGTTACCATTGCAAAGGAGATCGAGCTTGAGGAGCCCCTGGAGAATATGGGAGCCCAGCTTTTAAAAGAAGTCGCATCAAAGACAAACGATATTGCCGGTGACGGCACTACAACCGCCACAGTTCTTTCCCAGGCAATGATTCGGGAAGGTATGAGAAATGTAACCGGCGGCGCAAACCCAATGTTCATCAAAAAGGGAATTGAGAAAACCGTAGAGCGTGCAGTTGAAGAGATCAAGAAGCTCGCAGTGCCGGTGGAGACAAGGGACACCATCGCTGAAGTAGCTGCAATCGCTGCAAACAATGACCGTATGATCGGCGACATGATTGCCGAGGCAATGGAAAAAGTGGGAAAAGATGGCGTGATCACAGTCGAGGAGTCCAAGACAATGGCAACCACGCTGGAGCATGTCGAGGGAATGCAGTTTGACAAAGGATATATCTCTCCCTACATGGTTACCGATGCTGAGAGAATGGAAGCTGTGATGGAAGATCCTTATATTCTGATAAGTGAAAAGAAAATCACCGCTGTTGCCGACGTTCTGCCTATCCTGGAGAAAATCGTCCAGGTTCAAAGACCCCTGGTTATCATAGCCGAGGATGTCGAGGGTGAAGCTCTCGCAACAATGGTTGTCAATAAATTAAGAGGAACTTTCAATTGTGTTGCCGTTAAAGCCCCCGGATTCGGCGACAGAAGAAAAGAAATGCTTAAAGATATCGCCGTTCTTACCGGTGGACAGGTTGTTTCCGAGGAATTGGGAATCAAACTGGACAAGGTAACAATGGAGATGCTGGGTAGAGCCCAGAAAGTCAAAGTTACCAAGGAAGAGACCACGATCGTCGAAGGAAAAGGCAAAGAAGCAGACATAAGAGCCAGGATTGATCAGTTGACCGTTGCTGTCGAGGAGACCGACTCTGACTTTGATCGTGAAAAACTTCAGGAGAGAAAAGCCAAATTGGTCGGTGGAGTGGCAGTTATCAAAGTCGGCGCTGCAACCGAGACCGAACTTAAAGAGAAAAAGCATCGCATGGAAGATGCTCTGTCCGCCACAAGAGCCGCCGTTGAAGAGGGAATCGTGCCTGGTGGTGGCGTAACATATATCAATATCCTTCCTGTGCTTGAAAAGCTGGAATTGGAAGGCGACGAAGCCGTAGGAAAGAAAATCGTCATGAGAGCTCTTGAAGATCCCCTTCGTCAGATCGCTGATAACGCCGGACGCGAAGGCTCCATCGTTGTGGAGAAGGTAAAAACTCTGGAACCCGGATGGGGTTATGACGCAATGAAGGGCGAATATGTGAAAATGCTCTCCGCCGGAATCGTTGACCCTGTTAAGGTGAATCGCTCAGCGTTACAGAACGCCGCATCTATAGCTGCAATGATGCTTACAACAGAAACATTGGTCTGTGAAAAACCCGATGCAAAAGAAGATGCCATGCCACATCCAGGTGGAATGGGCGGCGGAATGAACATGATGTAAGGTACATAAGTTAATTATTCAGACCACCTGATGTAGGAGAGGCTTCCAGCCTCGATAAGAGGAGGACTGAAGGCTTAAGAATATATAAAAAGACCGGGAGAAATCCCGGTCTTTTTTCAGATCCTTTCCGAGTTGCTTTTACTTGTTTTCTTCAATCTGTCTATTTATTAACTCCACTAAATTAATTGCCGGTAGAATAAATTTTCCTCCCGGCATACTTCCTGTTGTATCGGCAATCATTCCCCGCGCTATACCATATAGAATGGCAAGGCAATTATAGGGTACCAGGCGTTTGGCTATGTCTTCCGGAGTATCGGAAGAAAGTTCAAAAATTCCTTCAATCCCAACTTCAATTTTCTTGATATTGCTGTATTTTCTATTCTTTTTTGTCTTTAATGAAAAGTAAAATGGAACTTTAAATAACAATTTATTTTCCGCTTTTTGAACATTAAAATCAGCATCAATTTCATATATGCACTCTCTCCCGGAAATAAAATCTCTATTGGCATCTATTAATATGTGATAAAGTCTGAAATCTTTAAGCTGCAGGTATGATAGCATAATATCCCTCCAATACATTACAATGAGATAATTCCCTGAAATCGAGATACTTTTCATTCCAGAGATCAAAATCCGATTTTTCACGAACTTCTTTCATGGTTAACCTGACAAGCTTGTCCATCGCCTTTTCTTGTATGACACCATGTTCCCATCTTTTTATTGTTTGAACATGTACTCCAAGCAAGTCAGCGAATTGTTGTTGGCTCATATCCAAAGAATGTCGAAAACCTAAAATTTCCTTTGTTGTCAGCAAGTTATGTTTTTTTCTGTATGCATCAGCCATAGTAATATTATAAGTATTCATCTGTGAACGTGCTACGGTTTTATAGCCACATTTGCAAACAAGCCCCTTTGTTTTGAATGTCACAGATTCACCTTTTGTTTTATGAGTGAATTCCGTGTTTTTTTCTTCCATTTGTCTCCCGCATTCCCAACAGGTGAACATTTCTAACACTCCATTCTGCTTTTATGAAACGATATGATATAAAGCTGATTCTCATCAATCGCAAATTTTAGATATATCTTTTCTCCAAGTGATTCGGAGCAACAGGCAAATTCAAAAAGTTCCTTATTTCTTACTGCATCACGGTAAGCTTTCAGCGGAGGATGTTTTCCAATATAATGTTGTGGAGTTACCTCTCTTAGAACTGATAACAAAGCTTTATCCCACTCTTCCGGAATGAAAATGCCAAGTTCTCTGCAATCTTCCCAAAAAACCTGATAATCTGTAGAAAGCCAATTTCCATTTTTAATATGTGCTTTGGCAATTTCTATTTTACTATTAAGCTCTTTGTAAGTGGGTCTTCTATTTATATTGTAACTTTCCTGTATTAATTGGTATCATAAGATACCAATTAATATTATGATATAAACTTATGACAATTTTTACAATAGTTTAACCGAACTATATTAGTTCTTAGATTTCGCACGCCTGACATCTTTTAATTAAGTCACTCAATTTGTCAAAAAAGCGATTGAATTACTATCTTTAATTGCCTTATAACCTTATGTCATAATATTTATATACTTTTCGAGTTTTTAAGACAACACCCGATTTCAATCGGGTGGTTAGAAGCCTATAAAACCTACCTCCTCCTCCAATTTAACCGTTTCAACGGTTTCCTTATGAGATAAACCACTGAAGTGGTTAGGACGCTGTAGTGGTGGGGTTTACGCTCAATTCACCACAATAAATTGTGGTGTTGTCTTAAACCCCTTATAACGC